>DMCD01000001.1:0-10957 GCA_003445895.1 Lachnoclostridium sp.
GAGGATATGGTTCCGCTGCTGTCCGCACAGGAGGATTTCACCAACGATGCGCTGTTTGAGACGCTGAAGGCTTACGGTGCCGAGAAGGGCTATAAGACCGGCTATATCATGTGGCCGATCCGTACCGCCCTTTCCGGAAAGCAGATGACGCCGGCCGGCGCCACCGAGATTCTCGATGTGCTGGGCAAGGAAGAGTCGCTGGCGAGAATTCAGAAGGGTATAGAGATGCTGAAAGGCTGATGAAGATGGGCTGCCGCAACCGCGAAGGATGCGGCAGTCCTTTTCTCAACAGGTATAGTGCATGGAATTCAGTGAAGTACAGAGACGGGCCATCACCCACAGGGACGGCCCGATGATGGTCCTGGCGGGGCCGGGCTCGGGGAAAACGACGGTCATTACCAGACGGGTGGAGTATCTCGTTCGGGAATGCAGCGTAAACCCGGGAGACATACTCGTGATTACCTTCACGAGAGCTGCAGCTTCTGAGATGCGGGAGCGGTGTGAAAAACTGGGAGGAAATGCGGCCCGCGTTTCCTTCGGCACCTTTCACGCCGTTTTTTTCCATATTCTGAAGCTGGCGTACCGGTTCACGGCGGATTCCATCATCCGGGAGGACCGGCAGCGGCAGCTGCTGCGGGAGATGGCAGAGCGGCACCATCTGGACCCGGAGGATATGGGAGAGCTGGTGAGCGCACTGCTTGGCGAGATCAGCACGGTCAAGAGCGAGCAGATGAATCTGGCCCATTTTTATTCCGCCACCTGCGCCGACGAAGTGTTCCGGGAGATTTACCGGGAATATGACGAGGCGATGCGGCGGGAGGGACTGATCGACTTTGACGACATGATGGTGATGTGCCTGGAGCTGTTCCGGGAGCGGAAGGATATTCTGGCGGCCTGGCAGCGGCGGTACCGCTACATTCTGATCGATGAGTTCCAGGACATCAACCGACTCCAGTATGAGATTATCCGCATGATGGCGCTGCCGGAGAACAATCTCTTTATCGTGGGAGATGATGACCAGTCCATCTACCGGTTCCGGGGCGCAAAGCCCGAGATCATGCTGGGATTCGAGCGGGATTATCCGGGAGCCGAACGGATCCTGCTGGACAGGAATTACCGCTGCACCGAGGAGATTGTCCGGGCCTCCCTTCGGCTTATCGGCCATAACAGCAAGCGGTTTGCGAAGGACATCACCTCCACGGGACGGCACGGAAAGCCGGTATCCACCCGGGTATTTGCCGATACCGCGGAAGAAACGGCGGCGATTGCAAAGGAGATCCGGGAGTATATCGCATCGGGCATAAGCCCGGAGGAGATTGCGGTTCTGTACCGCACCAATTCCGACCCCAGACTTCTGATGCAGCGGCTGATGGAATACAACCTTCCCTTCCGGGCGAAGGACCAGGTGCCGAATCTGTTCGACCACTGGATTGCCCGGGATATCCTGACCTACATCCGGATGGCGCAGGGAAGCCGGAGCAGAGAGGATTTCTTCCGCATCATGAACCGGCCGACGAGATATTTTTCCCGCCAGTGCGTTCCGGAGCGGGAGGTAAGCTTTGCTGATCTGCGAAGATTTTACCGGGACAGAGACTGGATGACCGAAAAGATTGACAATCTGGAGCACGACCTCCGGGCCCTTTCCCGGATGAGTCCCATCGCGGCGGTGAAGTATATACGGGAAATCATCGGCTATGACCGGTATCTGGAGGCCTTTGCCGAAGAGCACCGGATGAAGGCGGAGGAGCTGACCGAGATCGCGGACGAGCTTCAGGAGCATGCCTCCGCCCATAAAACGGTGGAGAGCTGGCAGGCGGCCATCGAAGCCCACGGAGAAGAGCTGAAGAAACAGGCGGCCAGAGGAAAAACCGGAGATCCGGCGGTGACCCTGGCGACGATGCACGGCGCCAAGGGCCTGGAATTTGAGGTGGTGTATCTCCTGGACTGCATGGAGGGGAATACGCCCTACCGGAAGGCGGCGCTGCCCGACGATATTGAGGAGGAGCGGAGGCTCTTCTATGTGGCGATGACCCGGGCGAAGACAAGACTCCACGTATGCGCCGCCAGGGAGAGGTACAAAAAGCCTGCGGAGCTTTCCAGGTTTGTCTACGAGTATCTGGGAAAACAGTAAAAAGGACGGAATAAAGGATGGCACGGATTCATATCTACTGCGGGGACGGAAAGGGAAAAAGCACGGCGGCTGCAGGTCTTTCGATACGCATGGCCGGACAGGGAAAACCGGTGGTATATGCCCGGTTTTTAAAAAGTGACGATTCCGGGGAAGTTCCGGTCCTCATGGGTGTGAAGGAAATTGAGCTTATCCCCTGTGAGAAAACCTTCGGGTTCACCTGGCAGATGGGAGAGGGTGAGAAGGAAGAGGCCCGCCGGTATTACGGGGAAATGTTCGAAAAAGCCTGTCAAAAAGCCTGCCTCCGGGCAGAAAACGGGAAAGAAGACCCGGGAGCTCTGCTGGTCCTCGATGAGATCTGCGCTGCGGTGAACGGAGGATTTGTGGAGGAATCTGCCCTCCTTATGTTTCTTGACGGGAAGCCGGAGGGCCTGGAGGTGGTGCTGACCGGAAGAAATCCCACGGAAGAGATGCGAAGACGGGCAGACTATATCACCGAGATGCAGATGGTAAAGCATCCCTATACAGAAGGTCTCAGAGCCCGGCGGGGCGTGGAGTACTGATAGCGATTGCATTTTCCCACGGGGTCTGTTAGAGTTGATAGTGAAGTAAAACCGCCTGAGAGAAAGGATAATATCATGGCAAAAGAAAAAGAGATGGATATGGCAGTGGAGATGGAAGAGTTCGATCCGGAGCAGGTGGATACGGTGACGGTCAGCCTGGACGACGGAAGAGAGCTGGAGTGCGTGGTTCTCGCCATCTATGAGGCGGGGGACGGTCAGTACATCGCCCTGCTTCCGGAGGAAGAGGTGGACGAGGAGGAGAGTACCGTCTTCCTGTACCGCTACTATGAGGATGAGAGCGGAGAGCCGCAGCTGGACAATATCGGCAGCGACGAGGAATACAAGATGGCATCCAACGCCTTCAACCAGATCCTGAACGATGCCGGCTACGATGACATCGTGGATGAGGACGAACTGGCAAAGATGCAGTAATACCGGACATCATGGCCCCGGAAGGGGAGTTCTGATACCCGCGGCATGAGGAGGACACGCTTTGAAAGGAAAGACCGGTAAGTTTTTCTTTTATCTGATTCCGGTGGTGCTGATCGCAGTGATCATCGTCTCGGGAACCATGTTTCTGAAGGACTATATGGAATACAAGAGGGCGGGGGACGAATATGAATCCCTGGAGGCCCTGATGGAGGAGCCGGAGACCGAGGCTGCGGCAGCCGATGAGACGCCGGGGGATGCCTACGGCTATGTGCCCCTTCACATCAACTATGACGAACTTCTGGCGGTGAACGAGGACTTTGCGGCCGTGATTCACATCCCGGTGCTGGATATCCGCTATCCGATGGTTGCCAGCAAGGACAATGAGGACTACCTGCATGTGACCTTCGAGAAACAGAAAAACTTTGCCGGATGCATCTTCCTGGACTGCAATGCCGCGAAGGATTTCTCCGACTGGAATACCTTTGTCTTCGGCCACAACATGAAGAACGGCTCCATGTTCGGCCACCTGAAGGATTTTCTGAAGGATGAGACCCTCTGCGACCAATATCCCTATATCTGGGTGTATACGCCCGAGAAGGCCCTGAAATACCGGATTTTCTCGTACTATACCGCCTATTATACCAGCGACTCCTATGAGGGCTTTTACGGCAGCGAGGGGTATGACGACTATATAAGCCGTATCCGGTCCCGGTCCGTCTACCAGCCGAAAGACCTGTCGGAGGTGGATTTCGGGAAGCGGCCGCAGCTGATCTCCCTCTCCACCTGTTCGGGCAGCCAGCATGTGGAGCGGTTCCTGGTTCACGGTGCACTGGTGGAGGAGTAATCTATGTCCCTTCGTTTCATTATCGGCGGTTCCGGGTCCGGAAAGACCCGGCGCCTTTACGACGAGCTGATTCGGGATGCGGCAGCGCATCCCGAAAAGCAGTATTTTGCCATTGTCCCCGAGCAGTTTACCATGCAGACCCAGAAGGATATCGTGGATCTGCATCCGAACCACGGGGTCATGAATATCGATATCGTGAGCTTTGAGCGCCTGGCATACCGTATCTTTGAAGAACTTGCGGTGCCGGCGCTCTCTGTGCTTGACGACATGGGAAAAGCCATGGTGATCCGGCGGACTGCGGCGAAGGAGGATCTTATCCTCTTCGGAAGACAGCTGGATAAGCCGGGCTTCGTGGAGGAGCTGAAGAGCCAGCTCTCCGAGTTCCTGCAGTACGGCATCACGGAGGAAAAACTTGCGGCCATGGCCGAGGGCGAAAAGAGCCCGATGCTGCGGGCGAAGCTTTCGGATATGCTGACGATCCTCAGGGGCTTCCGGGCCTACACGGAGCAGGAGGGGTTTATCGCCAGAGAGGAGCTCCTGGAGAGGCTCTGCCGCGTGCTCCCGAACTCCCGGATGGTCCGGGGCTCGGTCATCACCCTCGACGGCTTTACGGGCTTTACGCCGGTTCAGTACCATCTGCTGGAGATACTCCTGGGGATGGCGGAGCAGGTGACAGTCACGGTGACCATGGATCCGGAGGAGAATCCCTACCGGCGGGGCGAAGAGCAGGAGCTGTTTTGCCTGAGCCGGGAGACGGTCTGCCGGATGGTGGACTTAAGCTCCCTCTCCGGGGCCGGAAGAGGGGAAGATGTGCTTTTAAGCGGGCGGCCCTATCACCGCTTTAAGGACTGCCCGGAGCTGCAGTTTGCGGAAAAAGAGCTGTTCCGTCACCGGGGAAATGCATACGCTGCCGATGCGGCTTCCCCGAAAAACGGAAACGGGATCACCTTTGTCCGCACCGCATCTCCCGCCGAGGAGGTGTCGGTGATTGCGGCGGAGGTCAACCGTCTGGTGAAATCCCGCGGCCTCCGGTACCGGGATATCGCCGTGATCACCGGGGATCTCAGCGTATACCGGGGGGAGTTTGCCCACCAGTTTGAGGCGGGGCAGATCCCCTATTTCATCGATTCCAAGAAGAGCATTCTGGAAAATCCGGCCACGGACCTGGTGCGGTCGGCGCTGGATGTTATGGAGAAGGATTTTTCCTACGAGGCGGTGTTCCGCTATCTGAAATCCGGCTTTGTCCTGTCGGATGCGGAGGGACTCTATCTCCTGGAAAACTATGTGATGGCCCTCGGCATCCGGGGATACCGGCGCTGGAATGAGCCCTGGGAGAGAACCTGGCCCGGCGCGGACCTCATCGATCTGAACCGGCTGAACGGGATCCGGGAAGAGGTGATAAAGCCCTTTGCCGCCCTGAAGGAGGTCTCCGGAAAGCGGGGGGCCGCAGTCCGGGAGCGGACGAAGGCCCTTCTGGCCTTTCTGGAGGAGCTGGGCCTGGAGGATAAACTCTTCCAGCGGGCGGAGGAACTCCGGGAGGCCGGCGATCCGGTTCTGGCCTCGGAGTACGATCAGGTCTATGGTCTCATCACGGACCTTCTGGATCGGACGGAGGCCCTTCTGGGCGAGGAGAAGGTCTCCCGCGCCGCCTATGCGGATATTCTCGATGCGGGCTTCGGGGAGATCAAGATCGGCCTGATTCCCGCCGTGTTTGACCGGGTGGTCATCGGCGATATTACCCGGACCAGACTGAATGGCATCAAGGTGCTGTTCTTTGCCGGGCTCAATGACGGCGTGGTGCCGAAGGCCTCCGGGGGCGGCGGCATTCTGTCGGACCAGGAGCGCAGGCGCCTTAGAGAGCAGAATGTGGAGCTGGCGCCCACCCTCCGGGAGGACGGGTTTTTGCAGCGGTTTTATCTCTATCTGGCCATGACGAAGCCCTCGGAGCGGCTGTACCTCTCCTGGCATGCCTCGTCGGCGGACGGGAAGGTGACGCCCCAGTCCTCGCTGGTGGGGCAGGTGATGCGGCTCTTCCCGGAGAAAAAGGTGATGCGGCCCGACAGCATGCATCTGGCCCTCTGGTCCGAGGCAGCAGGCCTTAGGATTCTCTCCGCCGGGTTCGGGAAGCTGGCAGAGGATGCCGGAACCGACGGCGGAAGGATGATGGAGCTTTACCGCTACTATGGGAGCCGGAAGGACCACAGAACGGCAGACAGCCTGAAAAAGGCGGCCTTTTTCCGCTATACGGACAAGGGCATCGGCAAGGCAGCGGCAAAGGCCCTCTACGGACCGGTTATCCGCGGAAGCGTAACCCGGCTGGAAAACTATGCCCAGTGTGCCTACGCCCATTTCCTGCGCTACGGACTGGACCTCAGAGAACGAAGGGAGTATGAGGTGCAGGCGGCGGACCTGGGAAATATCTATCATGATGCCATCGAGCGATTCTTCGCGGAGGCGGCAAAGCGGGGCGTTCCGGTGCAGGATCTGACGGATCATGACCGCAGAGCCCTGGTGGAATACTGCGTCCGGGAAGCCGGCGAGGGCTACGGGAATGCGATCCTGGAGAGCTCGGCGAGAAACCGGTATCTGCTTTCCCGGATCACCCGGATCACGGACCGGAGTGCCTGGGCCCTCACGGAGCAGCTGCGGGCAGGAGAATTTGTGCCCGATGCCTTCGAGCTGCCCTTTACCCCCGGAGACAACCTCCGCTCCATGAAGATTGCCCTTCCGGAGGATTCCGGAGTGTGGCTGCAGGGACGTCTGGACCGGGTGGACATCTCGGAGTCGCCGGAGGAGGTCTTTGTCCGCGTCATTGACTATAAGACGGGAAAGACGGGCTTTGACCTGGAAAAGATTTATTACGGACTGCAGCTGCAGCTGGTGGTATACATGCAGGCTGCGCTGGAGAAGTATGCCCGAAGATATCCCGCAAAAAAGGTGCGGCCGGCCGGACTGTTCTATTACCGGATGGATGACCCGATGGCGGATGCGGCCCTCCGGGAGGATCCGCAGAAGCTTTCGGAGACACTGCAGGATGCCCTGGTGATGTCGGGACTGGCGAACCGGGACGGGGAAGCTCTCCGGCGGATGGACCGGCGGATTGTCACGGGAAGCGGCCAGACCGCGTCTTCCATCGTCATGCCGGTTGCGGTCAAGGGGGGAGAGCTGACGTCCAGGTCCTCTGTCGCCGATGAGCACCAGCTGGCGCTGCTGACCGGTCATGTGGATTCTCTCATCCGGCAGGATGCCGTAGAGATTCTCTCCGGAAAGATTACGGTGAATCCCTGCCGCAGAGGTACGGACATCAATTCCTGCAGGTACTGTCCTTATCACGCCGTCTGCGGCTTTGATACAGGAAATAACGGCTACCGGTACCGCAGGCTCACAGAGCTTAAGCCGGATGAGATATGGACGCGGCTTGGGCAGAAGGAACAGGAGAAAGGGGGAAAAACGGATGGCTCTCAGATGGACGGCGGATCAGCAGAAGGTCATTGATGCGAGAAACTGCAGCATGCTGGTGTCCGCTGCGGCCGGCAGCGGCAAGACGGCAGTCCTGGTGGAGCGGATCATCCGGAGGATCCTGGACCGGGAGCACCCGGCGGATATCGAGCGCATGCTGGTGATGACATTTACCAGGGCGGCGGCCTCCGAGATCCGGGAGCGGATCCGGGCTGCCATCGAGAGGGAGCTTATCGCAGACCCGGGCAATGCCCATCTGGAGCGGCAGGCCGTGATGGCCCAGTACGCCCAGATTACCACCATCGACAGCTTCTGCCTCTATATTCTGCGGGAATACTTTGACCGGATTGACCTGGACCCGGCATTCCGGGTGGCCGATGAGGGCGAAGTGCTCTTACTTCGTCGGGATGTGATGAAGGAGCTTCTGGAGGACCGCTATGCGGCGAGCGAAGAGGACTTTCTGGCCTTCGCGGAGACATTTGCCCCCGGAAAAACCGATGATGGCATCGCCGACCTGATTTTCCGGGTCTATGAATTCTCCCAGAGCAATCCCTGGCCGGCGGAATGGCTTTTAGAGAGCCGCCGGGAGATGACGGAGATTGGGAATGGGGAGGAAGAGACAGCCTGGCTTTCCTTTCTCCGGGAAGATACGGCGCGGCAGGCTAAAGAGCTTGCCGGGCTTCTTAAGAATGTCCTTCCTATCTGTCAGGATGCGGACGGGCCCTGGCCCTACACGCCGGTGATAGAGAAGGAGGCGGCTGACCTGGAGCGTCTGGCGATGGCAAAAGACTACCGGGAGATGGCAAGTGCAGCGGCAGACATGGATTGGGAGAAAATGCCGACCATCGGGAAAAAGATGGCGGAATCCATCGACGGGGCAAAAAAGAAGCTGGTCTATGAAACCCGCACCCAGGTAAAGAAGTCCGCCCAGAAGCTTGTGGAGACGTATTTTGCCCTGACGCCGGAGGCAGCAGAGGAGGATATGCGCTTCATGGCCGGCCATGTGCTGGAGCTTCTGTCGCTTACGGAGGAGTTCACGGAGCGGTTTGACCGGAAGAAGCGGGAAAAGAATATCGTGGATTTCGGCGACCTGGAGCATATGGCCCTTACGATCCTCTCCCGGGAGGGGGAGGAAGAGGGCAATCTTCATCCTGCCGGTCCGGTGGCGGATGAGCTCTCGGAGATGTTCGACGAGATCCTGGTGGATGAGTACCAGGACAGCAACCTGGTGCAGGAGCAGCTGATCCGTTATCTCTCCGGCGAGCGCTTCGGGCGGCCGGATGTGGTGATGGTCGGCGATGTGAAACAGAGTATCTATAAGTTCCGCCTGGCGAGGCCGGACCTGTTTCTGGAGAAGTACAAAAGCTACGGGAAGGAGGAGAGTCACCGGCTCATCGGACTGGAGCAGAATTTCCGCAGCCGGAATGAGGTCCTGTCCTGCACCAACGACGTCTTCTTTCAGATTATGACGGAAGGCCTGGGAGGCGTGCAGTATACGGAAAAAACGGCCCTCCACCCCGGCGCTTCCTATCCGGAGGATACGGAGGGGAGAATGGCAGCGGAGCTTCTGCTGCTGGACCTTTCTAAGGATGCGTCTGTAAATGCGGACGATGAGAGAGCGGAGCTCACAAAACGGGAGCTGGAGGCCGGAATGATCGCCCGGGAGATTCTGCGGATCACCGACCCGAAAACCGGGCTTATGCTCTGGGATGCGGGGGAGAAGCGCTTCCGGCTCTGTGAGTACCGGGATATCGTGATTCTTCTCCGGACTGCCGACGGATGGGCGGAGGAGTTTGCCGAGGTTCTGATGCGGCAGGGGATCCCCGCCTTTGCGGAGACCGGCGGCGGATATTTCAGCACTCTGGAGGTGGAGACCATCCTGAATCTGCTGGCGGTTATCGACAATCCGATGCAGGATATTCCCCTGGCCGCCGTGCTGCGGGCGCCCTTCTGCGGTCTGGAGGATTACGAGCTTGCGCAGATAAAGGCCTTCGAAAAACAGACAGCGGAGGAAAATGCAAGAGGCGGCAGAGGGCTTTACGGCGCCGTGAGCGCATATCTTGCGCATCACAGAGAGGATTCGGCCGATAAGACGGCTGAGAAGCTTGGAGCTTCCATGGCGCTTATCGACGAGCTCCGGAGGGCAGCGGCAGTTCTTCCCATGCATGCGCTGCTGTACCGCATATACGACCGGACGGGATATTATCTCTATGCCTCCGCCCTGCCGGGCGGCGAGGTGCGCCGGGCGAATCTGGACATGCTGGTGGAGAAGGCGTCCGCCTATGAGGAAACCAGCTACCGGGGCGTATTCCACTTTATCCGCTATATCGGAGAGCTGAAGAAGTACAACAAGGACTTCGGGGAGGCCCAGGCGGATGAGAGCCACGCGGGTGCCGTGCGGCTGATGACCATCCACAAGAGCAAGGGACTGGAGTTCCCGGTGGTATTCGCGGCAGGCCTGGCCAAGCAGTTCAATAAGCAGGATCTACGGGGAAGTGTCCTGGTGGATGCGGATCTGGGCATCGGCACGGATTTTATCGACAGCACACAGCGGCTTAGGGGTTCAACCCTCAAAAAGAATGTGATGAAGTCGCGGATGGAGGCAGAGCAGCTGGGCGAGGAGCTCCGGGTGCTCTATGTCGCCATGACCCGGGCGAAGGAGAAGCTGTATCTGACGGCGGCTCTTTCGGACCCCATGGCCCAGATGGAAAAAAGGACGGCCCTCATCCCGCCGTCAGGGCAGGTGCCGGGAACACTGCTGAAGGGTGCAGCCTGCATGCTGGACTGGATTTTCATGAGCATGGCCCGGGGGGCGGAGCACCTGAAGGTCCATGTCACATCGCCCGCAGGGCTGGTGCAGGATACTGCCAGGGGCCTCCGGGATCTTGCGGAGGCGGAAGAGGCGCTGGAGAAGGCAAAAGCCTCCGGAGCGGGAGACCCAGGATACCGGGCTCTTCTTGAGAAGGCCGGAAAGTTTTCCTACGCCCACAGTGCAGATACGCTTCTGAACATCAAGATGAGCGTCTCCGGCCTGAAGGAAAAGCACCTGGAGGAGGACGAGGAAGCCCTGCTGCTTGCGGCAGCCAGGATGGAAGAGGCTGCAGAGCATGAGACGGAGCAGGAGACGGAGGATGCAGCAAAAGGAACGGCCCGGGGAAAGCGAAAGCACGCCTGGGACAGCAAAGGAGGCGCCGAGCGCGGAACCGCCTACCACAGGCTCTTAAGCCTTCTCCCCTTTGCGGAGATGGGACCGGAAGTGGATATTTCCGGGATTCTTCCCGGGGTCCTGGAGGAGCTAGTGCGGACGGGCGCATTTTCCGACAGGGAAAAGGAACTGGTGCGTCTCCAGGATATCTGCGCCTTCCTGGAAAGTCCCCTGGGCGTCCGGGCGAGAGCGGCGGCAGCCGGAGGAAAGCTTAAAAGAGAGCAGCAGTTTGTCATCGGCCTGCCCGCCAGAGAGGTGGGAGACTGGGATTCCGACGAGCTGGTGGTGATCCAGGGTATCATCGACGCCTTCTTTGAGGAGGAGGA
>DMCD01000001.1:11159-15375 GCA_003445895.1 Lachnoclostridium sp.
TCCTTCCGGTTCGGCATGATCCCCGCCTAGGGCAGTCATGAAAAGATATAATAGCTATATGCGGAAATGGATTGTTAAATTGTTGTCATATATTGCATTTCCTGCAGTTTTTGGTACAATGACCGTGACAATTGAATAATGAGAGGAGTCGTGGCCGTTTCACGTTATCGAAAATACGGTACGGCTGCGAAATATTACGAAAAGAGAGGATATCTATTATGAAAAAGCATCTTCTTTCGGGTATGGCAGCAATCCTCATGTCTGCGGCACTCTGCGCATGCGGAGGCGGCAAGACAGCGGAAAGCACGGAAGCTCCGGCAGCTTCTGCTCAGACAGAAACGACGGAAGCAGCGTCAACCGACGGTAATACTCCCTCAGAAGAAACACCCGTTGCAGGCGGACGCGTTGTGTTTGGCATGACGCAGGACCTGAAAAGTCTTGACCCCCATATTGATACGGACGCAGGAACGAGAGACGTGGTTTTCAATTTGTACGAAGGGCTTGTAAAGCCCGCTTCGACCGGCGATATGATCCCGGCAGTTGCCAGTGATTATGATATCTCCGAGGATGCGAAGGTCTATACCTTCACCCTCCGGGACGGCATCACATTCCACGACGGCACACCGGTTACAGTCGAAGACGTCAAATACTCACTCGATCGATATGCGGAGAATCAGGGCGGATCCTCCGCATTTTCTATTGTCTCTTCCGTAGAAACACCGGATGACAAGACTGTGGTGGTGACTCTTTCTGAGAGTAATTCCGAGTTCCTTCCGAACATGGATGTGGCCATCATTCCGAAGGCCAATGAAGACCCGGTGGGCAATCCCATCGGAACCGGTCCCTTTAAGTTTGCATCTTACACTCCCGGCGAGAACTTGATTCTTCAGAAGTATGACGGTTACTGGCAGGAGGGACTCCCGAAGCTGGATGAGGTGGAGTTCAAGTTTGTGCCGAACGTGGAGACCGAGTTTATGGATCTGCAGGCGGGCACCATCGACATCATGCGCTACATGACCGAAGCGCAGGTGAAGGCCCTGGGCAGTGACAGCGATTATAACATCGTGGAAGGCAGCATGAACCTGGTGCAGGGCATGTTCCTGTCCTCCAGCTATGAGCCCCTTGCCGATGCGAGGGTACGCCAGGCCATCTGCTATGCGGTGGACAGAGACGCCATCAACCAGTTCATCTTTGCAGGCAAGAGCCACATTGTCGGATCTCACATGATCCCGGCCCTTTCCAGCATCTATGAGCCGGCCTGCGAGACAGTCTACAGTCATGATCCGAAGGAAGCGCAGCGGCTTCTGGCTGAGGCAGGTTATCCGGACGGATTTGACCTGGTTATCACCGTGCCGAGCTCCTACTCCCAGCATGTGGATACAGCCCAGATCATTGCCGAGCAGCTCAAGGCTGTGGGCATCAATGCGACCCTGAATCAGGTGGAATGGACGACCTGGCTTGAAGATGTATACCGCGGCGGCAATTTCCAGGCAACCGTCATCGGCTTTGACGGTACGCTCGCACCCAGCAACTGGCTGAAGAAGTATACCTCCGATGCCAGCAACAACTTCGTACACTACAGCAATCCGGAATACGACAAGACCTTCGCGGAGGCCTATGCCGAGGTGGATGAGGCGAAGAAGGCGGAACTCTACAAGAAGTGCCAGATGATCCTGGCCGAGGATGCCGCTTCCGTCTACATTCAGGATCCGGTCAACCTGGTGGCGGTAAACAAGAAGTTTGCCGGCTACACCTCCTATCCGACAGCAGCCGAGGATATGAGCGTGATTTACCAGGTCAGCAAGTAATAACAGCCGATAAAACCAAGCAGCGAAAACAGGACGGGATATGAAAAATATTGTCAGAAAAATTGTAACTCTCATTATCACATTGTTATGTATCTCGTTCCTTTCTTTCGCTGCTTTCTCTGTTATTCCGGGTGACGCGGCCCTGTCGAAGCTGGGCAAGGACGCGACCATCGAACAGATTGAAGCGCTGCGGGAAGAGATGGGATTTAATGATCCGCTTCCCGCGCGCTACAGCAAGTGGCTTTCATCTGCCATGCAGGGGGATTTCGGCGAGTCCTACCGTTATACGGGCACCAGCGTCAAGACGCTGATCGCAAGACGGCTCCCGGTAACTGTACTTCTCGCGGGCATCTCGCTCGTCATTATTGTGGTGGTTTCCGTGCCGCTGGGGATTCTCAGCGCACGGTATTCCGGAAAATGGGTGGATGTTCTGACTGCCCAGGTTTCCCAGGTTCTGATGGCTGTACCGGCCTTTTTCCTGGGAATTCTTCTGACGTACTTTTTCGGACTGGTGCTGAAGTTTTTCAAACCGGGTGCCTTCGTGCAGCCCTCCGATGATTTCCGCGCCTCTGTCCATTATCTCTTTTATGCCGCTCTGGCCATCGCCCTGCCTAAGATCGCGATGGTGGTGCGGTTTCTCAGAAACTCCGTTATCTCCGAACTGAAGAAGGATTACGTCCGCACGGCGTATTCGAAGGGCAATGATGAGAATCGTGTCCTTTATAAGCATGTACTGAAGAATGCGCTCATTCCCGTGGTAACCTTTGTAGCCATGGTTATCGCCGAGATTCTGGCGGGCAGCATCGTGGTGGAGCAGGTATTTTCCGTTCCCGGCATCGGCCGGCTTCTGGTCAGCTCCATCTCCAACCGGGACTATCCGGTGGTGCAGGCGCTGGTGCTGTATATTACTTCTGTGGTCGTGATTCTGAATTTTGTCGTGGATGTGCTCTATGAGCTGCTGGATCCGCGGGTGCGCGTATAAGGCGGGAGGAATGGAGCAATGAAAAAGAAAAACTGGAATCTGATTATCGGTCTTATCATCACGGGCATCTTCCTGGCCATGGCCATCATCGGCCGGTTCTGGACGCCCTACAGCACCACCGCCATGAGCGCCATGGAGATGAACCAGGCACCGTCCCTTGCCCACTGGATGGGCACGGATAATTTTGGCAGGGACATCTTCAGCCGCGTCATGAACGGCAGCGGCAGCACCTTTATTATCGCGGTATGCACCGTCACCTTCGGATGTATCGTCGGCACCATCGTGGGTGCGCTGACCGGTTATTACGGAGGTCTCTTTGACAATATCATCATGCGGCTGAATGATATTCTGCTGTCATTTCCCAGTATTCTGCTGGCCCTGATCTTCATCAGTTTTCTCGGCCCCGGCAGCTACAACATCATCGTCGCCCTGGGCATTCTGTTTGTGCCCAGCTTTGCCCGCATCGTCCGAAGCGAGGTCATCCGGGCGAAGGAGCTGGATTTTGTGAAGAGCGCCCGGATCATGGGCGTCGGCAGGATGCGGATCATTTTCCGGCATATTCTGCCGAATGCCAGGGTCAGCATCCTGACTTCCGCGGCCATCGGCTTTAACAACGCCGTGCTGGCGGAGGCCAGCATGAGCTACCTGTCTCTCGGCGTACAGCCCCCGGAGCCCAGTCTCGGACGCATGCTTTCCGAGTCCCAGGCCTATATGTTCAATACCCCGTGGTATTCCATATTCCCGGGCATCACGATTATCTTCATTATTCTGGGCTTCAGCCTCCTGGCGGAGGGGCTCAGGGCGATGCAGGATTAGTCCGGACGGGAAGGAGAGAATGATGGGAGCACTGGTGGAAGTAAAGGATCTTACGGTGAGTTTCCCGGACGCGTCCGGAAGAAGAAATGCCGTGAGTCATATGAGTTTTGAGATCCAGCCCGGCGATATCGTGGGCGTGGTGGGAGAGTCCGGTTCGGGAAAGTCCATGACGGCTCTGTCCATTATGGGGCTTCTGCCCCGGGATGCCCGGGTGGATTCGGGCGAGATCATTTTCCAGGGGAAGGATCTCCTGAAGATGGAGATGAGCGACCGGCGGAAGCTTATGGGCAATGAGATGTCCATGGTGTTCCAGGAACCCATGACCAGCCTGAATCCTGTTCTCCGGGTGGGAGATCAGATTGCGGAAAACCTGCAGCTGCACACCAAACTCAGCGATGAGGAGATCCATGAGAAGGTGCTGGAGGAACTCCGGGCTGTGGGTCTGACGGATGCTGAAAAGGATTACCGGAAGTATCCCCATGAGATGTCCGGCGGGCAGCGGCAGAGGGCCATGCTGGCCCTGGCGGCCATCTGCAATCCGAAGCTGATTATCGCCGATGAGCCGACAACGGCTCTGGATGTGGTGGTGCAGGAGCAGATTCTGAAGCTT
>DMCD01000202.1 GCA_003445895.1 Lachnoclostridium sp.
CCTTGCGGTTTCGTTGTTTGTGGGCATCTTCGGCATTACCGATTACTTCCGGATGGACCTCCTGGGATTTAAGAGCATGGAGGTGGGGAATCCGGCGGCAGATATTTTTACCTCTACCATGGGCAACGTGAATACCTACACAGGTTTTCTGGCACTGCCGGTGGGCGTGGCGGCAGCACTCTTTGCCGTGGAGACGGTGTGGTGGAGAAAGATGCTCTACTTTGCCGCAACGTTCGTGCTCTATCTGGCACTGTTTACGGGACAGAGTGACAACGCCTATCTGGCGCTGGGTGCACTGTTCTGCGCACTGCCGTTTTTTATGTGGAAGTCGAGAAAAGGACTTGCTCTGTATTTCCTGCTGATTGCTAACTTTGCCACGGCGGTGCTGGTTGCCGGCTTCTGGAAGACCGGATTTTCCGATACGGTCATCTGGTACAGCGGGGTCATCGATGTGCTGATGAAGATACCATATGCCAAGGGGATTACGGCGCTTCTGTGGCTTATCGGAATCGGGCTTCTGGTTCTGGACAGGCAAAAGGGGACTGGTGAGAAGGAGGCTGATGCATTCGGAGATGTGGAACCGGCGGTGGAACAGGATGGTGCAGACAGGACTGCAGAGCGGGAGGAAAGATTCTTCCTGTTACTTCGCCGGGGATGGGGGATTTTCCTCATCGTGTGTTTCCTGGCTGTAGTATTTGTCCTCTTTGATGCCAATGCTGGCGGGCATCCGGAGCGCTATGAGGCGGTTAACAACTATGTGGTCTTCAGCGATGACTGGGGCGTGCAGAGAGGATTTGCCTGGAGAATCGGATGGCAGGAATATAAGGAACTGCCCTTCTTCCGGATGGTTCTGGGCAGCGGCCCGGATACTTATGGGCTTCTGACGGAGAGCTACTGGCAGGAAGGAATTGATAAGTACGGATTCTACTATGAATCGGCTCACAATGAGTATTTCCAGTATTTTGTGACTATCGGGCCTTTTGCCACCCTGGCGTATGTGGGATTTCTTGTTACGGCGCTCTTAAGGATGGCGAAGTGTTCGGCGAATACGCCCTGGCTGCTGGCGCCCTGCATGGCACTTCTCTGCTATGCAGCCCAGGCGGTGGTGAATATCAGTATTCCTATCGCGGCGGCGGTGATGTGGGCGATGATGGCTTTGGGACTGGCGGGATGCCGCAGGAGCCAGTGATATTCTAAAATTCAAGACTCGCTCGCGAGTCTTGCGCGCCGTGTGCCGGATGCCGTTAGGCATCATCTACTGCTCGGCACGCATGTGCATCCTCGCGGAGCGTTTATCTCAGTGGGGGTCTTCTCCTACTGAGATAAAGAATTCCCGGGAAGAGACTTTTGAAAGGGTCTCTTTCAGGGAATTGCTGTGTTATAGATGGTGTTTTTGGATTCTTTTTTGAGCTATTTCATACACTTCGTCATCTGACCGCATTCCAATGACTACGACAATCACCTCTGATTTTGTTCGAACGAGTGTATATACGATGCGGATTCCTTCTTTGCGAAGCTTAACTTTGAGATAACCGGTGAGATTAAGCCCTCGTTTGTGACCGAGAGGTTTTCCAAAACCTCCTTCTTCTGCAGGCAGGGGATTGCTGCAGATTTTGTCAATGGCTTTCGTTACGATAAGCTGTTGATTATGGTCAAGGGAGCGATAGTCCTTTTCAGCTTCCGGCAGGTATAATAATTTCCAATTCATTCAAACTCAACCTCATCGATGCTGTCCAGTTCTTCTTGCGTGATTCCGAGCCGTCGTTTCATTTCATCTCCGGATATCAGTTTTGAAGGGTCATAGTGAGACATGCGTTCAATTGCCAGAGTAAGGAGACGATAATCGTTCAGGGATTCCATAAGGGCAACATACTCGTCGGGAGAAATCAGAACAACTTCAGCTGTATTATTCTTGATAACAACCTTGGGACCGTTAGATTTAACATCTGAGAAGATTTGGCCGGCAAGTCCCCTGTTAAACTGTGAGATGGGTACAGTTTTTGTAATGGCACTAACAACTGAGGACATAAAAGTCAACTCCTTTCAGTATCGTTCATTCATTGTCGCAGATTGATCGTATACCTTCATGGAGGAAAAGTCAATATATGTGTCTATAAATTTACTGATAAATATTACGGCGAAGCAGTGTCGCTTCCGCCTGTGTCGTCGAACATGGAGTAGTAATCTGCTCCGGGGTCTTCTGGTGCGGCTGCCGTATCAGAGCCGGAAGTGTCTGAGCCTGCAGTGCCGGAACCTGCCGTATCGGAACCTGTGGTATCGGAACCTGTGGTACCGGAATCAGCGGTATCGGAGCCGGTAGTGCCGGAACCGGCCGTATCAGTGCCTGTGGTGCCGGATCCTGCTGTATCAGTACCGGCAGAGCCGGTATCTGCGGCAGCTGCTGTCTGGGCCTGGGTTGCAGCTTCGGTCTGGGATGCAGCCTCGGTGACATCTTCGTCCTCATTCGGATCGAAGTCGACATCGGCGGTGGAATCGCTGTTTCCGGAAGGACCGGCAGAGAGGGTATTGCCGGAGCTTACGGCGTTGCCGTCTGCAGTGTTTGCTGTGGTGCTGCCGGCTGCAGCTGTTTCTGTGCCTGTGTTTGCAGTAGCGGTGGCAGCTGTATTGTCTGCTGCAGTGTTCGCAGTATTCTGGGCTGCAGCTGTGGTGTTCTGTGTATTCTGGGAGGTGGCCCGGGTATTCCGGGTATTCTCTGCCGCAGCGGTGGTCTGGTTGGGATTTCGTCCCGCCAGGGTTTCGCGGCGGTTGGCCTCGCTGCTTTCTTCTGCGGCGGATGATTCCTGATTAGCGGCTGTGCTGCTTTCTCCCGGACGTTCCGCGGCAGATTCGCTCTCTGCGGGGGCACTCTCCCGGAGGTTATCGACTTCTTCCGGCGGAGGTCCTTCTATGATGCTTTCGCCGTTCAGCCAGGGCTGTTCTTCGGGTAGCTCGGAGGCATACCTGCGTAAGAGGTCCGGGTCCCAGCCGGTGGCTTTGCAGACTTTCTCCAGTCTCGGCTCTTCTTCGGTGATGGAGAAGATGGGGAAGGGCTGAAGGTCCTTTTCGGCGACAGATTCCAGATGGAATTTTACGCTGTTGGTGGGACGGTCAAAGAGGTAGACGGTTACCTGGTGGCCGGCGGACACGTCTTCTTCGATGACTTCACCGGTGTCCGGGTTGATGCCGGATACGTGGACCGTGCCCTCGGTGACGATGAGCACGTCCCGCCCCTGGGCGTCGGCCGTGACGTACCCGGAGGTGCCGCGGATGCCGATGACCATGGTGGAGGTGTGGATCTCGAAGCTCTCATCGTCTTTCAGCTTCTCGTCGACGGAGAAGAAGAGATCACCCTCGGTGAGATCGATTTCCAGCCATTTGCCCTTTTTCTCCTGATGGAATTCGGCACAGCTTTCCTCGTTCATGAGCACGGCCTTGGCATCATCCAGGCTCAGACCGGCAAGGCTTTTCGTGTGAGTCCTGAGGACATCGCCGCTGTTAAACCGCAGGCGGTCGGTAAGGGACCGGAGTTTTCCGTCATCGCCGGTGAGCTCGATGGTGCCCTCTTGGCGTATGAGGCGGATGGTGGTTGCTTTTAATTTATCGGAACAGGATGTGAATATCAGGGAAGCCAGAACCAGGGATGTCAGCAGGATGAAATGTGCGGCATGGCGCTTTATATTCATGAGGCACCTCCTCCCGGGGCTCAATTGACAGGGTTGGGGGGATATCTTACAGGAAAAGTATATCATGTATGTGTGCAGTACGGGAGAGACAAAAGTAGGAAAAATGGCGTAAATGTACCACTTTCCAGCGAAGTAAACCACCTGGCGATTGTTTTGGCCTCAACTTCATGATATGGTTTTGGTGGGAGGTGAATACTTATGAGACAATCAACTTTAGGTTCGTTTATCCGCTTCCTGCGAAAACAGAATCAGATGACACAGGCCCAGCTGGCAGACCGGGTGGGCGTCACGGACAAGGCGGTCTCCAAGTGGGAGAGAGATGTATCCTATCCGGACATTGCCATTTTCCCGAAACTGGCCGATATTTTCGGCATTACGGTGAATGACCTTCTCAGAGAGTGCACCGATGACGGGCAGCCGTCCAGACTGCTCCGCGTGTATGAGATGTCCCATGACATCCGCACGCCGCTTCACATTATCCTTGGCTGCGTGGACATGGCGGAGACCTACCACGCGGATGAAAATATGCTTCTTCGCTATCTGGAGAGCATCCGTGTCTCCGGGGAGTATCTTCTCCGGGTTCTGGATCGGGTGCTGGAAGCCGGTGGGGAAGATCGGAAGATGCTTACGGCTGCAGATTTCCCTGCGAATGCTTCGGAACTGGGGGAGTTTCTGAAGAAGGACCTGCCGCTTCGGAGCGGATTGAAACGATTCTATGATTTTTCCGGAAAGCGGGTGCTTGTGGCAGAGGACATGGAACTCAATCGCGAGATTGCGGGGGAGATTCTCAAACAGACGAAGGCCAGGGTAGAGTTCGCGGAGGACGGAGAAGCCTGCCTGAAGATGCTGGAGGAGAAGCCTGCCGGTTATTATGATTTGATACTGATGGATATTCTGATGCCGAAGATGGATGGTCTGGAGACCACGAGGCGCATAAGAAAGCTCCCGGACAGAACGAAGGCTGCGATTCCGATTATCGCCATGACGGCGAATGTATTCGAAAAGGATCGGAATGATGCTTTTGCCGCGGGGATGGATGCCTTTGCGGAGAAGCCCATATCGACGGATAAACTGTTTGAAACGATGAAGAAGTATCTGGGATAGTCCAGTGTATACCCCTGTTGGCCCCGGCACGCTGCGTATCATTTGTGGAGGTGATATGCGGTGTGCCGGGGTGTTTTTGTTGTGCTTGTGGAATGGACAGAGGATACGGTATACTGGATTGTAGGATTTGTTTTGATGTGAGGTATTTCTTTGGCATACACGGAGCTTATCAAGAGTTTTTCGCGCATACGGGATTATATGAGGGAGTTTTTTGTCTTCGGCTTTAAGAGCCGGGATGAATACTCCCTGAAAAGTGCGCGCAGCTATGATAATGAGCGCCGGCGTGTGGAAAGCTGGCTTGGGGAATATATGTCTTTCGGGCAGACGGAGACCGGAAAGCGGGTTTTTCTGTCCGTGGACAGCCGGGATATGGAGCGGAATCCTCTGTTTCGCGCATTCCGGGCAAAGAGTTTTACGGACCTGGATATTGTGCTGTATTTTTACATATTGGATATTCTTGGGGATGGAAGCGCTTATTCGGTGCCGGAACTGATGGAGTCGATAGAAGAGCGGTATCTGCGGAAACTGGAGTCGGATCAGGTATTTGATGTATCCACTCTGCGCAAGAAGATGAAGGAGTTCGAGGAGCTCGGGCTTGTGACGGGAGAGAAGAGCGGGAATAAGATGCGGTATCGGCGGACGGAGTCTTCTGCCTCTCAGATGCCGGCAGGGGGTGGACTTCGGGAGGCAGTAGAGTTTTTCTCGGAGGAGGCGCCTCTGGGAGTGATTGGGAGTTATATGACAGATCTGCCGGGGATGTCTGGTTCATCGGATGGGATGGATTCGGATGCGGGTCTTGCAGCGCTTTCTCACAAGCATCACTATATCCTGCATGCTCTGGACAGCGAGGTGCTGCTTGCGCTTCTTTCGGCGATGCATGGAAAGTATGGAGTGATACTGACCTATGTCAGCCGGCGGGGAAAGACATCGGTTCTTCGATTTTGCCCGCTGAAAATATATGTTAGCACCAGACAGGGGAGATGGCATGTCTACGGGTATAACTATGACCGTGAAAGCTTTGATGTGGTGCGGGTTGACAGCATTAAAAAAGTGGAAACGGGAGAGCCGGAGTCTTCTTATGACGACTATCTCAGGAAGTTTGCCCTCCTGCAGAAGCATCTGTGGGGCGTATCGGGAAACCGGTTTCGCGGTCAAGTTGATGGTATGGCTGCCGATGGGGGCGTAGGCCGGTCGGATCATGTATACCATGTAGAAATGGATGTTTCGGTGGGAGACAGGGAAGGTTTTATCGTTGACCGTCTGATGCGGGAGAAGCGATGCGGCAGGGTTTATCAGGTTGAGGAGTCAACCTGGAGATTCTCTGCGGATGTGACGGATACGCGGGAGATGCTTCCCTGGATTCGTACGTTTACGGGGAGGATTACCCGGCTTGTGAGTTCTTCCGGTGAGCTGGAAGAGCGGTTTTATGAGGACCTCGGAGAGATGCGGCGAATGTATGAAGGAGGTGCGGAGGATGCTGTTTCATGAGATGTACGGCGCTTACTTCCGCACGGTTTCTATGATTCTCCAAGAGGCGGTGGATGGCGGAATTACCGAAAAGCGAATCCGGGAGATCGTCGCGGAACATGCTTTTGCGGAGAGCACACTGGTGATTCCGGAGAAACTGACTTCCGGGGAGTGGCCGCTCCTTGTTGATTCCGGAAAGGATGGACAGGGGCAGAGACTGCGGAAATCCGTGCTTACGGATGTGCCGGAAAGACCCTGGTCTATACTGGAGAAAAGATGGCTTGCGGCAATTCTTGCGGATCCGAGAATAAAGATTTTCCTGACGGGAAAGGAGCTCCATGAGCTTGGCGTGATGCTGGGTGATACAGAGTCCCTCTTTGCCCCCGGGGATTTTGTCTATTATGATCGATATGAGGACGGGGACCCTTATACAGAGCGGAAGTATGTGGGAATCTTCCGGCAAGTGCTTCGGGCGATGCGGGAAAGAAGGATGCTTTCTTTGCAGTATACCGGGCGTTTCGGGAATGTAAGGCATATTCTGTGTTATCCCTGTAAGCTGGAATACTCAGCAAAGGATGACAAGTTCCGTGTTCTTACCCGGTCGGTGAAGGGGATTGCTTATACCATCAACATGGCAAGGATTCAGGAATGCCGTGTGAAGAGGGCGGCTCTGCCGGCGGAACAGGTGATTCCGGAGATGCGGAAAAGCTTTGTGGACCTGGAGCTTACGGATAAGCGGAATGCCCTGAACCGGGCGATGATTCACTTCTCTGACCTGCAGAAGGAGACGGAGAAGGTGGACGAGATGCATTACCGCATCCGGCTTTACTATTACACGGATGATGAGACAGAGTTGGTGATACGGATTCTGTCCTTCGGGCCCATGCTGCGGGTGCTGGGACCGGAGAGATTGACAGAAAAGATTCGGGAAAGGATTATAAAGCAGGAAGAGATGTGCGGGCTTTCGTTGTGACGGGCGGAAGCTCGCAACTTTTTTTCCACGATTTTCTTCGTAGGATGTTTTATGATGAGTCCAGATGAAAGATACCTGCAGCAAATACAATACCACATTAGAGAAGTACGATGGGCCTTTTAGGGCCGCCGATTTTCGGGATCGGAGGTTGTGAGGGGAAGTTCCTCACTTGTGCAGACCGGTATCTTGGGAACGCGGCTGCCCGACTTGACGGGCAGCTGCAGCTGATTGGATGGTTTTTGAGAATGACAGAGGAGGTTGACCGATGCTGGATATGCTGAAGATGGAAGCGAACAGAACGTATACGGAGAATGGCGCGGTGTCGAATCGGTCGACCTTTTCGGAGTGCCTGGACCTGTTTGGAACGGTGGGCGGTATGCGCCATGCCGGTGAGGAGATGATTCTTGACCGGTTTGTCCGGGCCTTTGCCGAGGACAGGGACCTGGCGGTGAAGATTCTTTTCTTTGCCCGGGATATCCGGGAGGGACTGGG
>DMCD01000014.1:0-3022 GCA_003445895.1 Lachnoclostridium sp.
TCGATCGCCTTCGCCTCAAAGGTTGCATAGTCCATCCCCGCGCTGTCGTCCGCCTTGTCGGAAATTGCCCGGATAATCAGAAACGGAATTCGGTTGAGATAGGCCGCCTGGGCAATGGCTGCGCCCTCCATCTCCGTGCAGTATCCGCCGAACATCTCCGTCAGCTGATTCTTCTTTTCCCTGCTGGAGATAAACTGGTCGCCGCTGACGACTCTTCCGCGGAAGACTCCGATCTCCGGATTCACCCGCCTGCAGCACTCTTCCGCAAGACGAATCAGCTTCTCATCCGCTTTAAATGACAGGGTATCCACCCGGGGAATCTGTCCCGGTTTATATCCGAAGCCGGTGGCGTCCATATCGTGCTGCAGCGCGTCTGTGGACAGCACCACGTCCCCGATATTGATCTCTGCTCTGAGGGAACCGGCGATGCCGGTGTTGATCACCGCATCCACTCCGAACTTATCCGCAAGAATCTGGGTGCACATGCCGGCATTCACCTTGCCGATGCCGGAGCGCACAACCACGCAGTCTTTTCCGCCCAGTTTTCCCTCGAAAAATTCCATTCCCGCCGTTTTGGTGATGGTTACATCACTCATCTGTTCCTTGATTTTTGCCACTTCCTCATCCATGGCACCGATAATGCCCAGCATTTAAATCCTCCTTAACTGCTCGCCCGGCAGGGGCGATGGCCGATGGACAGCCTGTTTTCCCGTTTATCAGTATAGTTGATTTTACACAACTTGACAACCGATTTAAACCCCCTCTATAATTATCCCGGACTGTCATGAAAGGATAGCTATATGAAAAAGATCATACTTACCGGCGGCGGCACCGCCGGCCATGTAACGCCGAATCTGGCGCTTGTTCCGTCTCTTCGCGAGGCGGATTTCGATATCCATTACATCGGTTCCCTGAACGGAATTGAGAAAAAACTCATCACCGATGCGGGCATCCCCTACGACGGAATCTCCTCGGGAAAGCTCCGCCGCTACTTTGACCTCAAGAACTTCTCCGATCCCTTCCGGGTTCTGGCCGGCTACGCCCAGGCGCGGAAGATTATCAAAAAGTTCCGACCCGACGTGGTCTTCTCCAAGGGCGGCTTTGTGGCGGTACCCGTGGTTCTGGCCGCAAAGCATCTGCATATCCCGGTGATCATTCACGAGTCGGACATGACCCCCGGCCTGGCCAACAAGATCTGCATTCCGGCCGCCGATAAGGTCTGCTGCAACTTCCCGGAAACCATGCCCTACCTCCCGGAGGAGAAGGCCGTGCTCTCCGGAAGCCCCATCCGGGCAGAGCTTCTGACCGGAGACAGAAAGACCGGCCTGGACTACGCCCATTTTGACGGCAAAAAGCCCGTCATCCTGGTCATCGGCGGAAGCCTGGGCTCCGTCACCGTCAACAACGCGGTGCGGGCCATTCTCCCCCAGATCCTCGAACGCTTCGATGTGATCCACATCTGCGGCAAGGGCAATCTGGATGAATCCCTCATCGGAAAGCCGGGCTACAAGGAATACGAATATGTGGACAAGCCCCTGCGCCATCTCTTTGCCTGCGCGGATCTCATGATCTCCCGGGCCGGCGCCAACTCCATCTGCGAGATCCTGGCCCTCCGGAAGCCCAACATCCTGATCCCCCTCTCGGCGGCAGCCAGCCGGGGCGACCAGATCCTGAATGCCCGTTCCTTCGCCAAGCAGGGCTTTTCCGCCCTCCTGGAGGAAGAGGTTCTCACCTCCGAGACCCTGATGCACGCCATAAACGACACCTGGGAAAACCGGGAGAACTACATCGCGAAGATGTCGGAAAGCCACCTGAATAACGCGGTGGACACCATCATGGGACTGATCAAAGAGTGTTCCGGATGGGAAAAGGAAGAGACTGCGGAATAAAAGTAAAATCCGGTTCCGCGGACGCAGCCCGCAGAGTAAATAACAGACAGACAGAACAATCCCCCGGACAGGCCCGCGCCTGCCGGGGGATTTCCATGCTCTGTATTCTTTTTCGGTGCGGAATGCTGTATTGCCGTTACTGTATTCCGCCGCGGATCTTCTCGCAGATCTCCGCATTCTCCTCAGGAGAAACACTTCCCGGCTCCCAGGCTACCATGGTGGGGCCGCCTTCATACCGCGGAATGATGTGTACATGGAAGTGGAACACCGTCTGGCCCGCTGCGGTGCCGTTGTTCTGCACTACATTGTAGCCGGCGCATCCGAGTCCCTTCTTCATGGCAGCGCCGATCTTCGCCGCCACCGGCAGAACCTTTGCCGCGGTCTCCGCGTCAATCTCGTTCAGGTCCTTGAAATGATGCTTCGGAAGAATCAGGGTATGGCCCTTCGATGCCGGTCCCAGGTCCAGGATGGCCCGGAAATCCGCATCCTCATATACGGTCGCAGAGGGAATCTCCCCGTTTGCGATTTTGCAGAAAATACAGTCTTTATCGATCATGTCAATCACTCTCCTCTGTCTGCGGAATAACAGGCTTTTATGGTTTATCAGATCTTCAGCAGATCGCTGTAAACCCGGAGCGCTCCGTCGGTCTCATGAGCCAGAACCTTCTTCGCCAGAACCTTGCCCAGCTGTACGCCCTCCTGGTCAAAGCTGTTCAGATTCCACAGGAATCCCTGGAACATTACCTTGTTCTCATAGTGTGCAAGGAGTGCGCCCAGTGCTGCCGGCGTCAGCTTCTCACCGATGATGATGCTGGAGGGACGTCCGCCCTCAAAGTTCTTATTCCTGTTCTCATCTTCCTTGCCGCAGGCAAACGCCACAATCTGTGCCGCCACGTTGGCGCAGAGCTTCTGCTGGCTGGTGGATCCCTCGATCACCACGTCATTCTCCATCTGGCTTGCGGAGAATCCCACAAACTGCAGCGGAACGATGTCGGTGCCCTGGTGCAGGAGCTGATAGAAGGAATGCTGGCCATTGGTTCCCGGCTCGCCGAAGATCACCGGTCCGGTGGGATAGGAAACCGGCTCGCCGAAGCGGTTCACCGACTTTCCGTTGGATTCCATATCCAGCTGCT
>DMCD01000014.1:3072-3304 GCA_003445895.1 Lachnoclostridium sp.
CCAGCTGCTGCAGATGGGCCGGGAAGCGGGAAAGTGCCTGAGAATAGGGCAGAACCGCGGTGGTCTGGTATCCCAGGATATTGCGCTCATAGACGCCGATCAGCGCATCCAGCATATCCGGATTCTTCATCGGATCCGCACAGGCTGCCAGCTTGTCTTCTGCTGCCGCACCGTCCAGGAACTGCGCGAATACTTCCGGTCCGAAGGCCAGAGACAGAACCGCGCCGCCCAC
>DMCD01000183.1:0-403 GCA_003445895.1 Lachnoclostridium sp.
GCCGGGGCTGTGCCCCCAGCGGTGCCTCCACCGGCGAGTTTGAGGCCCTCGAGCTGCGTGACGGCGACCGCTACCGCTTCGGCGGCAAAGGCGTGCTGCAGGCGGTGGACAACATCAATACCATCATTGCCCCTGCCATTCAGGGAATTGACGCTTCCGACATCTATGCCGTGGACGCGGCGATGATCGCGGCGGACGGCACAAAGGACAAGTCAAAGCTGGGCGCCAACGCCATTCTCGCGGTATCCATCGCGGCGGCGAGGGCGGCGGCAGCTTCCCTGGATATTCCGCTGTACCGGTTCCTGGGAGGCCTGCAGGCCAACCGTCTTCCGGTGCCGATGATGAACATTTTAAACGGCGGAGCCCACGCGGCCAACACCGTGGATGTGCAGGAATTCATGAT
>DMCD01000183.1:468-1086 GCA_003445895.1 Lachnoclostridium sp.
ATGCCGGCGGGTGCCCGGACATTCCGGGAAGGACTTCGCTGGTGCACCGAGGTATTCCACGCCCTGCAGGCACTTCTGAAGAAGGAAGGCCTTGCCACTTCCGTGGGAGATGAAGGCGGCTTTGCACCGGACCTTAAGAGCGACGAGGAAGCCATTCAGTACATCCTCGCGGCCATCGAGAAGGCGGGCTACAAGCCGGGACAGGACTTTGTGCTGGCCATGGACGCAGCCGCCAGCGAGTGGAAGGGCGAAAAGAAGGGCGAATACATTCTGCCGAAGGCGGGAACAAAATTCACCTCGGAAGAGCTGATCGAGCACTGGAAACAGCTGGTGGAGAAGTATCCCATCATCTCCATCGAGGATGGTCTGGATGAGGAAGACTGGGAAGGCTGGCAGAAGATGACAGCTGAACTGGGAGATAAGGTGCAGCTGGTGGGCGATGACCTCTTCGTCACCAACACGGAGCGCCTGGCCAAGGGTATTTCCATGGGCTGCGGCAATTCCATTCTCATCAAGCTGAACCAGATCGGTTCCGTCTCCGAGACCCTGGAGGCCATCAAGATGGCGCACAAGGCAGGCTACACCGCCGTGACATCCCACCGCTCCGGCGAGACCGAG
>DMCD01000183.1:1243-5877 GCA_003445895.1 Lachnoclostridium sp.
CTCCGCATCGAGGAAGCTCTGGGGGCCTCCGCCGTCTATCCCGGCATGGGCGCATTTAATGTAAAACGATAACTTTCCGCTTTATTTAATGGTTACCACCACCCGGTGAGGCATGCAGACGATGACCTCGCCGGGATTTTTTATGTGTCCCTGTTTTACGCAGATTTTATCCGGGCAGTCCGCCTCCCGGACGAAGGCCTCCCCGTCTTTGATGATAAGGCGGTTTGTGCCGCCCTGCCAGCCGTCGATGGTAATATCCAGGTCTTCGGAGAGGGGATAGGTTCCCGTTATATGGCTGTCCACGGAGACTTCCGCGGAGGGGCCGCCGGGCCCGGGGAGGATTCTTCCGTCGGTTATCCGGAGAATGAGCCAGGATGCGGCACAGACTATGACAAGGAACAGCAGCAGAAACATGGTGTTCCTGCTCTTATGGGACATATTGCTCATGATGCGCCCTCCATATCTTTTACCAGCGCCTCGGCACCGTCGGAAAAGAGCACGTCATAATCTTCGGTGACAAAGTATCCGTATACCCCGTCCATGGAATCCAGCAGGGCGATGCCGCGCTCCGGGCCCAGCAGGAAGCAGGAGGTGCTTAAGGCGTCCCCGTCCACAGAGCGGGAGGAGACGATGGTTACGGCGACGAGACCGCTCTCGCAGGGATAACCGGTCTTCGGATCCAGGATGTGGTGATAATTCCTGCCGTCCTTTATGAAGTTCCGCTCATAGACGCCGGAGGTCACCACGGACATATCCCGGATTTCCAGGCTGCCGAAGGTGTCCGAATGGTCGGAGAAGGGCTTCTGGAGGCCGATGCGGAAGGGATTTCCTTCTTTATCTCCGACGCAGAGTACGTTGCCGCCCAGGTTGATGATGGCGCTCTTTACGCCCGCATTTACCAGATAGTCCTTCACCCGGTCGGCGATATAGCCCTTGGCGATGGAACCCAGGTCGATGGTGACATCGTCCGTGCGAAAAGTCAGGGTGTTTCCCGAGAGGGATATGTTCCTGTAATCCACCCGGGACACTGCCTCGCGGATCTCTTCTTCCGGGGGCACTTCGCCGGGATTCTCCGAAAAGTTCCAGAGGGTGCTCACCGGCTCGATGGTGATATCGTAGGCGCCATCGGTCTTCTCTGCGTATTCCAGGGCCTCCCGGAGGAGAGCTGCCGTGTCATCGGAGAGGGTAAAGGTGTCTTCCCCGGGCTTTCGGTGGTTTATGCGGTATACCTCGCTGGTTTCGATGGTTTTGCTGAAGACTCCCTCATACTCTTTTACCAGCGCGAAGGCTCCCTCCAGAATCGCCTTGTCCGGGTTATCATACAGCGTGATGGTCACAAAGGTGTTCAGCTGAAACCGGGTCTCGGAGAGGGGTTCGGCCTTCCTTTTGCATGCGCCGGCAGTAAGCAGGACTGCAGTCAGGCAGATCAGGAACAGAAGCCGCAGGAGAAGAGGCCGGGAAGTATTCCGGACGGATAAACGGCAGGGAGCTCCTGCCGGGATGGATGTTCTCATACTTGCGATTTTTCCGTTTTAAACTTATGATGGTTACGATTGGTATCATAGCATTGGAAAAAGGCATGGTCAAGAAATGAGAGACAGGAACAGAGCGGCGCGGGCCGCATTCGGCGGGCTTCTGGTGGCCCTGGCATTTCTTTTCGGATATGTGGAGATGCTCATCCCGATTAATCTCGGAGTTCCGGGCATCAAGCTGGGACTTGCAAACCTTGTAACCATTGCGGCCATCTTCCTGCTGGGCGTTCCGGAGGCGGCTGCGGTGACCATTATCCGGGTCATTCTTACCGGGTTTACCTTCGGCAATCTGTCGATGATGATGTACAGCATGGCGGGGGCCCTCACAAGTCTTGCCGTGATGGCGGCAGTAAAAAGGACGGACCTGTTCGGGATCACCGGCGTGAGCATCTGCGGCGGCGTATCCCACAATCTGGGGCAGCTGTTCTGCGCCATGGCGGTGCTTCGGAATCCGCACCTCATGTACTACTTCCCCGTGCTTCTGGCGGCGGGAAGTGCGGCCGGCGCAGCCATCGGGATTCTCGGAGGAGAGACGGTAAAACGGCTCCGAAGGCTGCCTTTCCTTGACAGAGGGAAGGAGAAAGCGTAAGATATACATAGGTGTTTTGTAGGTTTTTGAGACAGGAGTGCCCTATGATTAAGAAATTATGCCCCATCTGTGACCATGTGATGACGACGGGACACTTCTGCACCAACTGCAGAAGCTTTGTGAGACATCCGAATATCATCGATGCAGACTATTATCTGAATGAGACCCATCCGCCCTTCGAGTCGGACTGCGATTTCCATAATCCGACCTACGCCGGGGAGATGAATAATCATCATCCGGTTTTTACCGGCACGGTGCTGAATGAATCCGGCAGTGCGGTAAGGCAGATGAAGGAGACGCTGGAGGGTAATCTGGCAAAGAGCAGAGAGAGACTCGCAAAAGGAAGGAACGCCGGGACAGGGAGCGCGCGCAATAAGAATCCCTTCCGGATTATCATGATTTTTGTGATGGCCTATTTTATACTGATGTCGGTGCTGGGCGCCATAAGCTCCATTATCTTCGGATAACCTTAAACGGCAGAAGAGGAAGCAGGGCCCGGCAGAAGGGAAAGCAGAGAGGAAGACAGAATGAAGATTTCAACCAAGGGACGCTATGCGCTTCGGATGCTTTTAGACCTGGCGGAGCACGAGGAGGATGGTTTCATCGCCCTCAAAGACATTGCCGCCAGGCAGGATATCTCCAAAAAGTATCTGGAACAGATTGTGCCGGTCTTAAACCGGACGGACCTTCTGCAGGCGAACCGGGGATTCCAGGGCGGATACCGCCTGGCAAGAGACCCGCAGGATATCACCGTGGGAGAAGTGCTCCGGCTCACGGAGGGGAGTCTGGCGCCGGTGTCCTGCCTGACCAGGTCCCCGGAGGAGTGTCCCAGGAGTCCGGAATGCATGACGCTGCCGGTCTGGAAGGGGCTGTACGAGACCATCAACCGGTACCTGGACGGCATCACCCTGCGGGATATCATGGTACAGACCAGGGAGCAGGAGATTGATAATTATATCATCTGAGAAGGCATGGAGCCGCTGACAGGACTTGTCAGCGGCTTTATTTGGGGTTATAATATACAATTGGAAAAAATTCAGTGATGCAAAGATTTAAATCACTAAAGTGAAAGAGGAAAAATCTATGGGCAAGTATTTCGGTACTGACGGATTCCGCGGCGAGGCCAATGTGGCCCTGACGGCGGAGAAGGCTTTCAAGGTCGGAAGATACCTGGGATGGTATTACGGGACAAAGCATCCGGGCGAAAAGGTGGAAGTGGCCATCGGCAAGGACACCAGACGTTCCAGCTACATGCTGGAGGACGCGCTGTCTGCGGGACTTACCTCCTCCGGCGCGGACGTTTATCTGCTCCATGTAACCACAACCCCCTCCGTCTCCTATGTTGTTCGGACCGAAGGGTTTGACTGCGGCATCATGATCAGTGCATCCCACAATCCATTCTATGACAACGGCATCAAGATCATGCGGGCCAACGGCCAGAAGATCGAGCCGGAGATTGAAGAGAAGATAGAAGCATATATTGACGGCGAAGCGGGCGAAATCCCCTACGCCACAAGAGAGAACATCGGCAGAACCATCGATTTCTCCGCGGGAAGAAACCGCTACATCGGATATCTGATGACAATTCCCTCCCGGGCCTTCAAGGGAATGAAGGTCGGCCTGGACTGCGCCAACGGCAGTGCCTCTGCCATCGCCAAGAGCGTATTCGAGGCCCTCGGCGCGAAGGTTTCCGTCATCAACAACTCCCCGGACGGCACCAACATCAACCGGGGCTGCGGTTCCACCCATATCGAAGCCATGCAGAACTATGTCCTGGACAATGGCCTCGACGTGGGATTCGCCTATGACGGCGACGCGGACCGGTGCCTCGCTGTGGATGAGAAGGGCAATGAGGTCAACGGGGACCACATCATGTATGTCTGCGGCAAGTATCTGAAGGAGATCGGACAGCTGCGGGACGATACCGTGGTTACCACCGTCATGTCCAACATGGGACTTTACAAGGCTCTGGAGCGGGAAGGCATGCGCTATGAGCAGACCGCGGTGGGCGACAAGTACGTGGCCGAGAACATGATGGCAAATGGCTATGACATCGGCGGCGAGCAGTCCGGACATATCATCTTCAGCAAGTACGCCACCACCGGCGACGGCATTCTCACCTCCCTCATGGTGATGCAGACCATGATCGAGAAGAAGCTTCCGCTGTCCATGCTGGCTTCCGAGATGAAGATGTATCCCCAGGTTCTGAAAAATGTTATTGTAAAGGATAAGAAGGAAGCCCAGGCCAATGAGAAGGTGCAGGCGGCGGTGAAGGCTGCTGCGGAGGCCCTCGGCACCGACGGAAGAATCCTGGTGAGAGAGAGCGGCACCGAACCGAAGATCCGCGTCATGGTCGAGGCACAGAGCATGGAGACCTGCGAGAAATACGTGGACGACGTAATCGCAGTCATCAAGGCAGAAAAACTTCATGTAGAATAAAGGAGAATACATATGAGAATCGTACGCGCAAAGGATTATGATGATATGAGCAGAAAGGCTGCCATGATTATGGC
>DMCD01000183.1:6054-6944 GCA_003445895.1 Lachnoclostridium sp.
TCCGCACCTGGAATCTGGACGAGTATGAGGGACTTCCGAGAACCAACGATCAGAGCTACTATTACTTCATGCATGAGAATCTGTTTGACCACGTGAATCTTCCGGAGGGCGCAACCCACGTCTTAAACGGCATGAATCCGGACGCGGAAGCAGAGTGCAAAGCCTACGATGAGGCCATCGAGGAGGCCGGCGGCATCGACATCCAGCTCTTAGGTCTTGGCCATGACGGCCACATCGCCTTCAACGAGCCCCAGGATGACTTCCCGGCAGGAACCCACTGCGTGGAGTTAAATCCCATGACCATCGAGGCCAACAGCCGTTTCTTCAAGAGTGCCGATGAGGTGCCGAAGCGCGCCTACAGCATGGGCATCGGCTCCATCATGAAGGCCAGAAAGATCCTCGTGGTTGTCAGCGGGAAGGACAAGGCGGAGGCCCTGAAGAAGGTTCTCTGCGGTCCGGTTACCCCGCAGGTTCCCGGCTCCATCCTGCAGTTCCATCAGGATGTGACCGTGGTTGCCGATGAGGATGCGCTGTCCATGCTGTAATCGGGCAGGGAAATGGGCCGCGCGGAAGCGGCCGCAGATGGGAGAATAGCATGTATACGATAAATGATTTATATGACCTGAATCATACCCTGGCAGCCGATTATCTGCGCCAGTTTACCTATCCCTGGGAGGCGTTAAAGGGCATCAAGGACATGATCCTTGCCCTGGGAAAGACCCTCTCTCCGGAGGAGTATGATGAGGTATCCGAGAATGTATGGGTACATAAGACAGCGAAAGTATTTTCCAGTGCTTATCTGGGTGCGCCCTGCATCATCGGACCGAACACCGAAGTAAGACACTGCGCCTTTATCCGCAGCTCCGCCCTGGTGGGCGCCGACTGCGTGG
>DMCD01000287.1 GCA_003445895.1 Lachnoclostridium sp.
ACATCATCTCGCGGCTCAGCCGCTCGATGTCACGTTGACCTGCAGATGTCCGCCTGCTGCTGCAGTCGGCCGCAGGCCTCGGACATCGCAGCCAGATCTGTGCAAGCACATCTGTCTGCTCTGCCTCGCCCTGCTCCGGCTGCCTCCCGGCGGCCGCCTGCCGGCCTTATCATGCAAAAGGCGGGCGGAGCGTCTGCCCCGCCCGCCGGTTGTTTGAATCTTACAAACTCATCCTGTGATTAGTTTGCGTAATATCCAGCGATAACTTCCTTCAGAGTCTCTACGAACTCTTCGGTGGTGTACTGACCGGCTGCGAAATCCTGGAATACAACGCCGGTAGCGTTCTGGCCGATACCGTCCTTCATGGACAGCCAGTGCCATGCGGAAGTCTTGCCTGCTGCAGTGTGGTCAACAATGGTCTTTGCAAACGGGTCGTTTGCCACGAAAGTGCAGCTCTTGTACGGGGAAACGAATCCGCACTTCTCAACGAGAATCTGCTGGCCGCCATCGTTCTTTGCACACCACTCAAGGAATGCCTTAGCCTCGTCTACGTTGCCGTCCTTGTAAACTGCCCACCAGTTCGGGGTGTTGGTAAGGATGGTGTCCTGGCCGTCCTGGAATGCGTACGGAGCCATACCAACTTCGAAGTTGCCAGCCGCTGCATAAGCATCCTTGTGGTCAGCATCGGTCATGGTAGCGCCGATCCAGGAACCCTGGGTAACGAACGCATACTTGCCGGATGTGAAGTTCAGAACCTGCTGGTCATAGGTACCGGAAACAAGGAGGTCCGGATCAGAGTACTCGTTGAACAGAGCAACCATCTGTGCCCAGTCGTTCAGTCTCGCGTCATCCAGCTTGCCGCCGTCCTTCATCAGATCCATGTAGGTGCTGTCGTCTCTTGCAAGACCTTCATCAAGATAGGTACCGAAGAGGTGCTGGCCGGTAGACCAGTACAGCTGGGAAGCCTCTGCGCAGTAGCCGACAACTGCAAGAAGTCCGAGCTCGTCCTTCTTCGCGTCAACTGCCTCAAAAGCTGCTCTCATGGCTGCCGGAGAGGTGATGCTTTCCGGATCAACGCCGCATGCATCCAGAATGGACTTGTTGTAAGCAAGGCCGATAGCCTCGGTTGTGGTCGGGAATCCGTACATTACGCCGTCAACTGCGTAGCCGTTCTCGGTATCCTTGGTCCACTCCATGTCGGAGAGGTCTGCCAGGTTGCCTTCCCATGTCGGATAGTCCTTGTCACCCTCGATAACGAAGATGTCGGGCATGTTGCCTGCCTGATAGTAACCCTTCAGGGTTGCCTGGGTATCAACACCGCCGCCCAGGGACTCGATGGTTACCGGAACACCGGTCTCTTCCTGATACTTTGCTGCCAGCTCCTTCAGAGCCGCATCAATCTCAACCTTGTTGTTGACAAGACGGATGCCGCCTTCTGCCGGAGCTGCCTCGCCGGCTGCCTGTGTCTCACCGCTGGTTGCCGGAGCGGAAGAACCGCAGCCTGCCAGACCGAGGGATGCTGCCATAACGGCTGCCATGCCCAGAGCTAAGACTTTTTTCATATAAACTACCTCCTTAAAATACTATGCCGGCCTGATGCCGGATAACCGTCATAATGACAGGCACTGCTGTCATAATGCTAAGAACAATTATATAAACATTCGTGAGTTTATTCAAGCTGTTTATTCAAAATGCCGATACACGTCAGCAGAATCTCTGGCATGTGTCGGCATCTTTTCCTGCAAAGCCCGCTTAAAATCAGGCTTTCAGCACATATGCGCCATAAGGCGGAATACAACTTAATCCATCTCCGGCGGTATCATAATTTTCAATGAGGACCTCTCCTGCCGTCCATGCCTCCGGCACTTCAAAAGGAACCGCCGTTCCGGAGAAATTGCAGACCACCAGAAGCTTCTCCTCTCCCAGGGTTCTGGTGTATACCCAGAGGTTCTCATCCTCCGGCAGAAGCAGTTCATAGTCTCCGTATACGATGACATCCATCTGTTTTCTAAGGGCAATCAGCTTCTGATAGGTGTAGAAGACAGAATCCTTTCTCGCCAGGGCATCCTCCGCATTGACCGTCTCATAATTCGGGTTCACCGCCATCCAGGGGGTACCCTCCGAGAAGCCGGCATTCTTCCCGGCGCTCCACTGCATGGGGGTCCGGGCATTGTCCCGGCTCTTTGCCCGGAGAGCGGCAAAGGCGTCCTCCGGCGTCATAATTCCCTTCTTCACGATTTCCTTATAGTTGTTGACGGAATCGATGTCCTGAAACTCGGAGACATCCTTCCAGGGATAATTGGTCATACCGATCTCTTCCCCCTGGTAAATATAGGGTGTACCCTTCATCATGTGCAGGCAGATGGCCAGCATCTTCGCGCTCCGCTCCCGGTATTCGGGCGCATCGCAGCCCCAGCGGGAGACAATGCGGGGCTGGTCATGGTTATCCCAGAACAGAGAGTTCCAGGCAATGCCCTCCAGTCCTTTCTCCCAGCGGGTTAATACTTCCTTCAGCTTCGGCAGCTCCAGCTTCTTTGTGGTCCACTTGCCGGTGAGCGGATCGCTGTCCACGCCCATGTGCTCAAACTGGAAGCACATGGAAAGTTCGGTTCCCTCCAGATTTCCGTACTTTTTCGCTTCTTCCAGGGTAACGCCGGAGCACTCTCCCACCGTCACCAGATCATATTTGGAGAGAACTCTCCGGTTCATCTCCTGCAGGTATTCATGGACGTGGGCTCCGTTGGCGGCCACATTGAAATTGGTGTAGCCTGTGGACTCCGGCTTTCCGTCCGGGAAGCTCTGATCCTTGGAGATAAGGCTGATGACATCCATGCGGAAGCCGTCAATTCCCTTTTTCAGCCACCAGT
>DMCD01000220.1:0-2562 GCA_003445895.1 Lachnoclostridium sp.
TTTTCGCCGGACATGCCGATCCTGTTCAGCACATAGCGGACTTTCTTCTCATAATCATCCGATGCCGCTGCTCTCACCTGTCTGGGCACCTCCGGAATATCGGAGATCTCAGACATCAGCATCGTCCGGAGATTGCTGATGGCTTTCTCATTCTTCAGCTGCACCTCCACATTCTTCAACACAGAGGTGACTTCGATGAGATTGATCGGCTTATTAATGAAGAAATCAATACCCGCGCTGTAAGCCTTGCCGATCATATCCTTGGAGGATACCTGGGAAATCATCACGATCTTTGCGGTGCATCCCCGCTCCCGGAGTTCCCGCACGACCTGCATCCCATCTTTCCCGGGCATCAGGAAATCCACCAGAATAATATCCGCCTTTTTCATGAGGATCTCGTCGATATCCGCACCGTCCTCCCCGCTGGTTCCGACAACGGTACCCAGATTCCGGTCTTCTACGATATCCTGCAGGACATTAATGACCGACGGATCGTCTTCTACAATATAATACGCAACACTTTTAATCATCTGTTTCCTCCCTGTTTTCCGTCTCTGCTGCTCCCTCCGCCGCGGTATCTTCCAGACTCGAGCAGGGTATTTCCACATAAAAGACCGTTCCTTTGCCAGGTTCCGATTCTACGCGGATTTCTCCCCCAAGTATTTCTTCCACCAGGTTTTTTACGCCGCAGAGCCCGACGCCCCGGAAGATATTGCCGGTCCGGCTGTCGAACTTGGTGGAATATCCCATTTTAAAAATATTCTTCAGATGACGCTCGGAAATTCCAGGACCGTCATCCTTCACTGTAAAGCAGTATCTGCCATCCTTCTCAAACTCTGTAACCTGAATCGTTCCCTTTTTCTGGTCCGCCTCGATGGCTTCGATGGCATTATTCACCAGATTCATGAGAATGGACATCAGCGAATAGTGCTCCCTGACGGCGAAATCTGCCCCCACCTCCGCCTGCACGACCACCTGCAGCTGTTTTTCCGTAATCGTCGTTCTGGCGGTATCCAGCATAATCCGGACAAGCTCCGTGAGCCAGATATCCTCATCCTCCGGCTCTCGCCCCAGCTCTTCCTCGATTCCCTGGATAATCCGGAGATAGTTTTTCTTGATCTCATGGACCTCCCGGGCAATGTCCAGTCCCATCTGCTGCATCTCCTGCGGCATATCCCTGGCCAGAAGCTCCTCATACAGCCGGTAGGCATTGCCCATGACCCGCTCAATCTGGCCGGTGTTCTGCCGCATCAGGTAGATTTCACCCTTCAGGCTCGTGGTCAGAAGATACATCCTCTGATAGCGCTTCTCATGCTCCTCCAGCGTCAGGATGGTCCGGTACCACCGGATCAGCATCAGGAAGCCGCAGACTAATCCGGCGCGGATGCCGGCAATGGCGAGAAGCTTCAGCACGTTGTCCATGGTCATGGGAACGTTCTGGAAATACTCCTGCAGCTGCAGCTCGATAATATTCGACAGGAAATCACAGAAGAAGGCCGACACCGTCACCCTGGGAATCGTGGCCCCGTAGCGGTCCCGCACCATAAAACGGAACATGATGCCATAGGTGGTATAAAAAAAGGTGGCCGGCAGCACCGTAATTACCGCGGTCTTCGCCGACACACCTGAAAAAAGCTGTACAGCCAGACGGGAGACGAAGATAAGGCAGGATGTCACCACTGCGTTCGGAATCACCGGCACCTCAATTCCGATCGTCATCAGGAGTATCGGGAAAATAACAACCGATGGCGAAATGCGGAAATTGCTGACAAAAAAGCTCAGATAAAACTCGGATGCCAGTGCAATAACAAATCCGATGAGCAGTGATTTCTTCCAGCCCTTCATACTTCCCCCGCTGTTCGTTTAAACAGACTTAACGTACCCGCTCCGGGAATCCAATCTTTTTCTGTACCTTGCGGAGCGTCTTGTTTGCGAAATAAGCCGCCTTCTCCGCATTCTCCTTCATGATGCCGTCCAGATAGGATTTCTCTCCGATAATCTCCTGATATTTCTCCTGCATCGGCGCAAGCTGGGCGATAACCGCTTCGCCGACTGCCATCTTGAAGTCGCCGTAGCCCTTCCCGTCGAATTCCTTCTCCACTTCCTGCGGGGTCTTCCCGGTGCAGGCGGCATAGATGTCGATCAGGTTCCGGATACCCGGCTGCTCCTCGCGGTAGCGCACCTGCGCCTCCAGGTCGGTCACGGCACGCTTGAACTTGCGCATGATGGTGTCCTTGTCATCCATCAGGTAAATGCTTGCGTTCGGATTCTCATCGGACTTGGACATCTTGTGCTCCGGATCCTGCAGGCTCATGATGCGGGCGCCCGCCTTGCCCAGATAAACCTCCGGAATGGTGAATACATCGCCGTAGATGTTATTGAAGCGGGTAGCAATGTCGCGGGTAATCTCCAGGTGCTGCTTCTGGTCGATGCCCACCGGCACCACATCCGCCTGATACAGAAGGATGTCCGCAGCCATCAGCACCGGATAGGTCAGGAGGCCTGCGTTGATGTTGTCTGCGTGCTTTGCGCTCTTGTCCTTGTACTGGGTCATTCTCTGCA
>DMCD01000220.1:2777-4933 GCA_003445895.1 Lachnoclostridium sp.
CGGACCGTGATGGAATGCTCATCCACAACACAGTAAAAGGTCTGGTACTCTTCGCTGATATCCACCCAGTTCTTCAGTGCTCCCAGGTAGTTGCCCAGTGTCAGGTTGCCTGACGGCTGCATACCGCTGAAAAGTACCTTCTGTCCGTTAATCATCTCTTTTTTCCTCCAGTTTGGTTTTTATTGCCGAAACTTACTGTCGGTATCAGTAATTCATAATCAGCAGTTCTTCCACTCTTCCCCGTCCGTCTGCCTTCGCATTCACGGAGCGCGGCGCACTGACGTGCTCGATGCGGTAATCCCGGTACAGCTTTGCGATAAAATCGCAGCTGGAATTGGAAAGCATGAACTTCACGCCCTTTTTGTCCAGCTTGTCGCACTGCTTTTTCAGCTCCGTCTGCTGCTGCCGGTCAAAGCCCGCCGCGGTATATCCGGTAAAGGATGAGGTCTCGCTGATGGGCATATACGGCGGATCCATATAGACAAAGGCATTCTCCCGGATTCCCCGGAATACCTCCCGGTAATCCTGGCTGAGCATCCGGATCTTTGCGCTGTTCAGATAGGTGCTGATCGCGCGGATCCCTTCCGGAGCGACAATCTCCGGATTCTTATAGCGTCCGTAGGGAACATTGAATTCTCCCGAACGGTTCACCCGGAACAGTCCGTTGAAGCAGGTCTTATTCAGGTAGAGGAAGCGGGCCGCCCGCTCCACGTCCGTAAGGCTCTCATAGGCTTCAAAGTCCCGGTCCAGTGCCCGGATCGCGTAATAATAATCTTTGCTGTCTTTTTCCGCATGTTCCTGCAGAAGAGCAATCAGTTCCTCCGGGGATTCCTTAATCACCCGGTAGATGTCCATCAGATCCCCGTTGGAGTCGTTGATAACCGCCTTCTCCGGCTGAAGTGCAAAGAATACGGCGCCGCCGCCGAGAAACGGCTCATAGTAGGTTTCATACTCCGGTATCAGCGGAAGGATCCGATCCAGCAGGCGCCGTTTTCCGCCTGCCCATTTTACAATGGGTGCAATTGCTTTATTTCTGTCGTCCCCCTGCGGCATAACAACCTCCGTTTATCTGCCCTCTGTCCAAATTCTGCTGTCCATACATTATAACCATAAAAATGCAGGAAACGCAAACTCTTTCGACAGCACCGGGGAGGATGCTTGCCTCTCCCCCGGCAAAATGGTAGGATGAAGAAGAATTCTCACCGGACGTACGGGAAAAACAGATGCATACAGGGCTTTCAGAGCCTGAGGGGGATATCATGGGAAACGGACTGACAGGAACAGATCTCAAGCGTCTGGCACTCTTTGCCATGCTGCTGGACCATATCGGCGCGGTATTTATGCCCTCCCTGCTCCTGGTCTGCCCGGAAAGCCATGAACCGCTTATCTCCGCCGTCATTGTCGGCCTCCGCTTCGTGGGACGGATTGCCATGCCGATCTACTGTTTTCTTCTGGTAGAAGGTTTTTCTCTGACGACCCACCTGAAAAATTATATTCTCTCCATCGGATGTTTTGCCCTGCTGTCGGAAATTCCCTTTAATCTCGCCGTATACGGAACCTGCTTTCACTTAAGTCTGGGCAATGTCTTTTTCACCCTCCTGTTCGGACTGCTGTTTATGGCAAATGATATGGCCATCTTCCAGCGCGTAAAAAAGCCGACGTCCCAGATTGTCCTGCGCACGCTGAACTTTACGGTGTCCGGCGTCGCAGCCCAGGCTGTCGGCTGTGATTACGGCATTATCGGCATCATGCTGATTGCTGCATTTTACTGTTTCCGGACGGACCTCCCAAGAAGGAATCTCCTCGCCGGGATGATCTGCGTTCTGGAATCCATCAGCTTTCTCGGTGCGGCAGCGCTCTCGCTCATCCCCATCTCCCTCTATAACGGGGAGCGGGGCACGGTGAAAAACAAATACGCCTATTACGCCTTCTATCCGCTGCACCTGCTTCTTCTGTGGGCCCTTTCCCGCCTCGTCATCCTGCTCGGGTAAATGCGCCCGGATTCATAACCGGCTGTTCCGGAAACCCCTATTCCGGATAGACCATCTGCTCCACGGTCCAGTCCTTCAGCACTTCCTTCATATCCTCCGCGTAGATGCGGCATTCCTCCAGGTCGTGGTTTAACCAGTTCCCGCATTCTCTCGGTGCTTCCGCCC
>DMCD01000279.1 GCA_003445895.1 Lachnoclostridium sp.
GTAGAGCACAGACTTGCCATCTTCTCGAAGGCAGCTGACCTCATCGAGGGCAAGTACCGCTACAAGATTACCGCCGCCCTGATGCTGGGACAGAGCAAGTCCGCATGGGAAGCAGAGTGCGACTCTCCGGATGAGGTCTGCGACCTGCTCCGCTACGGCATCTACTATGCGCACGAGCTGTACAGCCGTCAGCCGAAGGCCACCGAGCACGTCATGAACCGCCTGGTTTACCGTCCGCTGGAAGGCTTCGTCTGCGCTATCACACCGTTTAACTTCGCTTCCATCGCCGCCAACCTTCCGGGTGCTCCGGCCATCATGGGCAATGTAGTCGTATGGAAGCCCTCCACCACCGCCATCCTTTCCAGCTGGTACATCATGAAGGCCTTCCTGGAGGCAGGCGTTCCGGCCGGCGTTATCAACTTCATCCCGTCGAAGGGTTCCGATGTTGCAAAGTATGTCCTCGGCGATTTCCGCCTGGGCGGCTTCCACTTCACCGGTTCCACCGAGGTCTTCAAGGATGCATGGAAGCAGATCGGCGAGAACATTCACAAATACCGCTATTATCCCAGACTTGTGGGTGAGACCGGCGGCAAGGACTATATCTTCGCCACCGAGAGCGCAGATATCGATGCGCTGGTGACTGCCCTCATCCGCGGCGCTTACGACTTCTCCGGACAGAAGTGCTCCGCCGTCTCCCGCAGCTACATCCCGGCAGCCATCTGGCCGCAGGTAAAGGAAAAGCTGCTCGCTGAGATTGCCACCATCAAGTACGGCGATCCCTGTGATTTCACCAACTTCGCCGGCGCCGTCATCGACAAGGCTTCCTTTGACCGCAGCGTTGATGTTATCGAGGAAGTGAAGAAGGCCGACCCGGCCGAGGCAGAGATGCTCTGCGGCGGATACGACGGCAGCAAGGGCTGGTTTATCTACCCGACCCTCATCCAGGCGAAGAAGCCCGATTACTTCACCATGGTCAGAGAGCTGTTTGCCCCGATTCTCTCCGTATATGTCTATGAGAAGGATGAGTATGACAAGATCGTGGACATCTGCGCGGAAGGTTCCGAATATGCGCTGACCGGCGCCATCTTCTGCAACGACAGACTGGAAATTGCAGACCTGGAGTACAAGCTCCGCAACTCCGCCGGCAACTTCTGCATCAACGACAAGCCCACCGGCGCCCTCTGCGGCCAGCAGTTCTTCGGAGGAGCCCGCGGTTCAGGCACCAACGACAAGGCCGGAAGTATCTTTAACATGATGCGCTGGATGAGCCCGCAGATCATCAAGGATAACTTCGCACCGCCCACCGATTACCGGTATCCGTACCAGGAAGAATCATAAGAAATCCCGCCCGGAACATGGGCGATGATGGATAGCAGACTCCCGCCGAAGGTGCCTCCCCACCCCGGCGGGATTTTTATCTCCGTGGGAGAAAACCTTTCCCGACACTTTTTGCGCTTTTTTGCGTTTTTGCACATTTGCAGCGGCGGATGCCTTGTACTTTCTGCCGTTTTCTGTTATTCTCATAATAGAAAATAACAGTCAACTATCGATATTTTCGATTATTATCAGACAATCTGTCGATGGATCATTCAGCCAGGAGAACACGTCATGATTAGCTATCAGGATGCGATGATTACCCTTTCCCAGTGCGGACTGGGCATGATAATACTGTCCGAGGACGGGAGGATTCTGGAGATCAGCGAGGAAGGCGACCGCCTTCTTCACGGGGAAGGAACCCTGGCCGGAAAGCTTCTGGCGGAAGTGGCGCCGGAGCTTCTGACGGAATCAAAGCATCCCCTTTATACCTCTCCCGCCTTCGGCGAATATCTGCTGCGATGTCCCGCCCCTGAAGTCAGCGGACTTCCCGGAGGCGCAAAGGCCATCGCATTCCGCCCCGCGGCCGCTGACGTAGCGAGAGATACGCTGATTCAGGTGCTGGATCGGTTAAATGAATGCGTTGTCATCGCCGATGCGGAAGGCCGGATGAGTTTTCTGAACGATGCCGCCGTGCGTCTGGACAGCATGGTCAACAGCGATGTCCGCGGAAAACATGTCACGGAGGTCTATACCATGAACGGAGGGGAGGACTTCCAGATTCCGCTGGTTCTGAAGGAAAAGCGTTCCCACCTCCATATGCACCAGCACTACACCACCCGGTACGGAAAGATCGTGGAAACCACCTCCAACTGCCATCCCATCGTCCAGCACGGACAGGTGCTCGGCGCCGTCAATATTCTGGAGGACTGGACCACCATCGACCGGCTGAACCAGCAGGTGGTGGACCTGCAGGAAAAGCTTCTGGCCATGGAGGGCGAGCGGAAGGTAAAAAAGAGCGCTCTGACCGCCACCTACCGGTTCTCGGACATCATCCGCCAGAGTCCGGTCATGCAGCAGGTCATCGAGCAGTGCGAGCAGGTGGCCTCCTCCGACTCTTCCGTCATGATCTACGGGGAGACGGGCACCGGAAAGGAACTCCTGGCCCAGTCCATCCATAATGCCAGCAAACGGGCGGGCGGCCCGTTCCTTGCCATCAACTGCGCCGCACTCCCGGAAACCCTTCTGGAGAGCATGCTCTTCGGCACGGAGAAGGGCGCCTTCACCGGCGCGGAATCCCACGCCGGACTTCTGGAGCAGGCAGACCAGGGAACGCTGCTTCTCGATGAGCTGAATTCCATGAATATCACCCTGCAGGCCAAGCTTCTGCGATTCCTTCAGGACGGCATGATCCGGAGAATCGGCGGCATGACGGAAAAGCGGGTCAATGTCCGCGTCCTCTCCAACCTGAATATGCCGCCCTACGAAGCCATCAGCCGGGGTCTGATTCGGCAGGACCTTTTCTTCCGCCTGGGCGTGGTCAACATCAACCTGCCGCCCCTTCGAGAGCGCAGAGAAGACATTCCGCTCCTCACCAAGACATTTATCATGAACTGCAATGAAAAGCTGTCCCGGAATGTGCAGAACATCACGCCGGAAACCCTGGAGCTGTTCTACCGCTACAGCTGGCCCGGCAATGTCAGAGAGCTTCAGCACGCCGTGGAACACGCCATCAACGTCATGCCCGACAGCCGGGTTCTCATCACGCCGGACTATATTCCGACCCACATCCGGGGTCTGACCTCGCCGGGATCCATGTATTTCGGAAGCGTGTCTGCATCCGGCGCTGACACCAGCAAAGCAGGGCCTGCACCGACAGCCCCCGTTGATCCCAGCGCCACCGGCGTAAGCTTCGGCGGCATTATTTCCAACGGACCAACCGGTCCGGAGGCCCGTGACACCGCTTCCCCCGCAGGGAATCTCCCCGGCCCCTACGAGGCCCGCACGGAACGGGAAACTCTCTTGGCGCTCCTTGTCGAGTGCCGGGGCAATATCTCCGCCGCGGCCAGAAAATTAAATATCAGCCGGCAGAATCTCCAGTACCGGCTGAAAAAGGAACATATCGATGTAAAGGATATCAAAAACCGCCTGTAGGATGAACAGGCGGTTTTTTTCTGTGCCGCAGATAAACCATATATCCGGCCAGCGCTATGAGAAGAAACGCCCAGGAGATGGGGAAGGATGCATGCACCCATGTCACGGGCTTTGTGCTCGTATCCAAAAGTCCGATCCACACCACGCGGCAGATGCAGGTGCAGAAGAGATTGATCAGCATCGGGGCTACCGACACCGCATATCCCCGGATTGCCCCCGTCAGAATATCTGCCATTCCGTAGATCACGTATGTTGACGCCACGATCTTCAGCCGTTCCACGCCTGCCGCTATCACCGCCGGATTCGTATTGTAGATGCCGATCAGCGGCTCCGCAAACAGTACCACCAGGGCACTGGACACCGAACCTACCGCAACGGTGCAGCCGAGGCACAGCCAGAGCACCCGGTCGGCCCGTTTCTGTTCTCCCGCCGCCAGGTTCTGGCCGGTGAAGGTCTGCGCCGCATGGTGGAAGGAGTTCATGGCCACATAGAGGAAGCTCTCGATGCTGAAGGCCGCCGAAACCGCCGCCATCACCGTACTTCCATAGGAATTGATGGCCGCCTGTATCACGATGTTCGCGATACTGAAGAGACTGGACTGCAGTCCCGCCGGAAGTCCCAGCTGCATGAGGCGAAGAAAGATCTGCCGGTCCGGACGAAGCTTTCTGAAATCCAGATGAAGCTCATCCTGCGAAACGATAAGAAACCGCAGAATCAGCCCTGCGCTGAGCCCCTGGCTTAATACTGTCGCCAGCGCGACACCCGCCACATTCATATGCAGAACCACCACAAAAAACAGGTTCAGCACCACGTTCAGAAGGCCGCTGGCAGTCAGATACAGAAGCGGCCGCTCGGTATCTCCCCTGGCCCTGAGAAGGGCCGCCCCGTAGTTATAAATCAGGGTGAAGGGGATGCCGAAGAAATAGATCCGGATATACAGAAGCGCCAGGGAGAATACTTCCTCCGGCGTGGATACTGCAGCAAGCATTGCCCGGGAGGCCAGAAGGCCTGCCGCGGTAAACAGAAGCCCTCCTGAGAGCGCCACAAATACCGATGTATGAACGATCTTTCCGATCTCCTCCTGATTGCCGGCGCCGTAGCAGTGGGCGGCGATAACATTGACCCCCACCGAAAGGCCTACCAGCAGGTAGACGAACAGGGCCACGATGCTGGTGGTGCTGCCGACCGCCGCCAGGCTCAGCTGGCTTTCCGGGCCGGAAAACCGCCCCACCACGATAATATCCGCCGCGTTGAACAACAGCTGCAGCAGGTTGGACGCCATCAGCGGAAGCGCAAAGATAAGGATCTTCGGCAGAAGAGGCCCGTGTATCATGTCAATTGATTTGTGTCGAAACATCGCTTTTACCGATCCTTTCTCTGAGAAGAGCGCTGCGCTGCCGCGGCATATTTCGTCAAATACGCCTCCGGCCGGAACCGGAGGCGCTTTTGGTGTATGAGTATATCACAAAACGAATTGATTTACCAGCCAAGCTTTGCAAGGAACTTGTTCTTGCTTCTCGGTGCCATCGGCTCGCCATTGTCGGGTGCATTGGCCACTTCCGGCTCATCCTCATAGCTTCCGTCAATTTTTCTCGGACGGGCAAGGATCCACTTTACGAAGCCGGCCATGCAGGCTACGCAGATGAAGCACATCGGGATACCTGCGAAGGACTTGATGGTCTTAACGCCGCCGATACCTCCGAGGGATACGAATACGGCTGCAACGACTGCAAATACGGTGCCCCAGAATAACTTCAGGTAAATCGGAGGCTCGGTGTTCTCGTCAGCTGCCTTGTAGGACATGCCGGCCAGAGTAACTGCCATGGAGTCGCACTGGGTAACCAGAGAGATGGTGATGATAATCAGCATGACTATCTTGGCAATCGTCGGGAACGGAAGTACGTTGAACATGTTCAGGGTCAGCGCCTCAGCACCTTCATTGAGGTAAATGCTCAGGAAGTCAACGCCGTTCCAAATCTGTGCGTAAAGGATGGTGCCGCCGAATACGCCGAACCATACGATGCCGAACAGTGCGGGAAGAAGCCACTCAATAAGGATGAAGTCGCGAAGGGTGCGGCCATATGCGCAGCGGACCATGAAGAGGCCCAGCAGCGGTGCGTATGCCATCCAGTCAACCCACCAGTACATATCCCAGTTTTGCGGCCACATGCCTGCATCCGGATATGGTGCGGTGTTAAGGCTGATCTTGAAGAAATCTGCAGCGTAAGCGCCGACGCTCTCAGTGAACAGGTTGCAGATGTATGCTGTCGGTCCTGCGATGAATACGAAGAGCAGCATGAGGAAGAACAGCTGTACGTTCCGGTTGGACAGCCAGGTGATACCTGCGCGCAGACCGGAGATAGCGGATGCATTGTAGCATACGAACATAGCTGCAATGATGACGATGTAAATCATGGTGGAGGGCTCGATGCCGGCAAATGCCTTCACTGCGGAAGACAGCTGCATGGCGCCGTATCCGAGACCACCGGCGACAGCTGCGGTAAGTGCGAATGCAGACCACGCGTCGAATGCGTCAGCCAGCTTGCTGTTGACAACCTTCTCGCCGAACAGCGGGATTAACAGGGAGCTGGTCTTGAACGGTGCGTTCTTGTTAAGAATCAGGTAGGAAAGGATAACGCCCGTCACAACGCAGGTTGCGTACGGGGTAAGGCCCCACTGCAGGAAGCATCTTTCCATACTCCAGAGAACTGCGGCGTTGCTTCCGGACTCAATTCCGGTGTAAGCCGGCATATCCATGGCGAAAATCAGCGGCTCGGCTGCGCCCCAGAATACGACGCCGGCGCCGATACCGGTACAGAGGGAAATACCAAACCACTGCATCATGGTGAATTTTGGTTTGGCATTCGGTCCGCCCAGCTTAACCTTGCCGAGAGGCGTTACCATAACAACAACACAGAAGATAACCATTACCAGGCAGACAACGCTGGAGAACCATCCCAGGCCCCACATGGCGTTGTTCATAACCGCATTGTAAAGGAAATCGTAGAACGCATCAGCATTAATCACGATAGCTGCCAGAAGCGCGATAAACAGAACGACTGTTACGGACATAACGATTGGTCTTATTTCGTTCTTTGTAACTTTTTCCTCAGTACCCATACTCTTTCTCCTTCTAATTACTGTATCTGCCAGTTCTCATCCAAACCATGCTCCCGGGATATTCCGGTTTTCCGCCCCCACAGCGGATTTCGCTCACCCGGTTTTTTTCCGGAAGCAGTCACAGTTCCGATACTCCTTCGGCGTCATTCCCGTCACCGTGTGGAAGGCTCTGGTAAATGTGGCATTGCTGCTATATCCCACCATAACAGCGATGTCTGTGAGCCCGTATCCGCTTTCGCTCAGGTATTCCTTTGCCTTGCGGATCCGCACATTCCGAAGATATGTTCCCGGCGACATTCCGGTCCGGCGTTTAAACCAGTCCGTGTAATAATTCACATTGTACTTTTCCAGTTTTGCGAGATACTCCACGGTCACCGGGAGGTCGAAATGATCCCGGACGTAGCGGAGCGACGGTGATGTGCATTGTTCTGTCAGCTTGCTGTAAAGGTAGCGGTACAGGTACTGCACCGCCAGGCTCTGCGGGTTTTCCCGGAGTTCTGCCTGAATGAGTTCCACCAGCTGCAGAATCTGCCCGTGCATCGGAAGCGCCATCGGTACGTTCAGGACCGCCGATTCCTGCTCCGCGATATCACCGGTGAGGTTCATCACCAGCAGCTCCCCGGAAAAGTCGCAGACATGTTCCATTCCCTGGGGAATGAAACAAAGTTCTTTCGGAGATAACTGAAATTCCTCATCCTCCACACAAATCGTCATCCGGTTTCGAATGGGTACCAGAATCTGCGGATAAGTGTGTATATGGGCACCCTTACACTCATGCATGACGCAGACCCTGATCTCTTCCTTCATCATTTTCTCCTTCGGTCTTAGCTGATAAGTCATCTCCTGTTTCCTGACCCATATAAGAGCAACTTCCTTGCCAAAACTGAGAAACGGCACAAAAGCTCTGAGATTTTGTAAGCCTTTCACAAAATACCATTCCCGGTTTTGTGGAAAATGCTGTCGTTTTCCCGCCAGGTTTCTCAGAATCTGAAATCGACTCTGAACCGCAGTCTGCTTTTTTCGCCGGTTTTCGCCGCAAAAAGGCGCAAAATCTACCGCAAAACCGCAAAATTCCGCAAAATATATGCAAAAAAATGACTGCTATTTGCAAAAAAAAGTGCAAGCCCTGCGGGTTTGCACTTTTTTGCATAATTTCAGATTTTCGATGGAATGTATCGGGAATGTTGATTTCTGCCGCTCTGTCTGATTCCAGCTGGCTGCCTGTCCGGTTTTGGCCGGCTGCCTGATTCCGGCCGGCTGCTATTCAACAATATTCGTATAATGGCGTCTCACCACACTGCGGCACCACTCCATATGCTCCGGGGACGGAACTTCCACATCCTTCAGGAGATACTCTCTCCCCAGCTTCCGGTAGGTGTCCGTGCCGAGGCGGTGATAGGGAAGAAGCTCCAGTCCTGTTACTTCCGGCAGCTCCGAAAGGAACTTTCCCATTGCTTCCAGCTCTTCCTCCGTATCATTGACGCCCGGAATCAGAGGTGTGCGGATGATCAGCGTACCATCCCGCTTCACATGTCCTGCTTTACGGATATTCTCCAGGATCAGGCGGTTGGAAACGCCGGTGTACTTCTTATGTTTTTTTTCATCAAATATCTTCAGGTCGACAAACGCGTTGTCTACTGCCAGAAGAATCGGCTCTGCCACGGACCAGTCCGCAAAGAAGGTGGTTTCTATGGTTGAATGAATGGCTTCAAACCGGGCTCTCCGGAGAAGGGCAAGAACAAATTCCGGCTGTACCAGGATCTCACCGCCGGACAGCGTCATGCCGCCGCCGGAATGAAAGTAGAAAAGAGAATCCTTCCGGACCTCCACCAGGACCTCCTCCACGGTCATCACCTTTCCGTACGTGATCGTGCCGTCCTTCGTCACTTCCACCTTCCCGCTCTGGCTCTCCGGTGTCGAACACCACTGGCATCTCAGAGGACATCCCTTCAGGAACACCACCGTGCGCATGCCCTCGCCGTCATAGACGGCGGCCTTTTCCATGCGGAGAACCATCCCTTTCAGGTCTCTTCCTTCATAATTCTCGTACATACTGTCCTCCTTCTTTCCGGCCGGCCTCTGCCTGCCTCCGGACCTGCGTTTTCTTTCATTATATCCCATTCGCTGCTCTGCGAAAACACCCCCGGCTTTCGCCGGGGGCGTCTCTGTGAGTGTTTCTTTATCCGCGGTTCGGCACCCGCGGTCCGAAGGCTCCCTCGTGAACCTTCGGCTCAAGCGCTTCATGGGAGGTGATGCGCATGATATCTAATTTATGCCCACTTCTTGATCTCGGTACGCTGGATGATATCGTTCTGGATATCCTTGCCCAGCTCGACGAAGAATGCGGTATATCCGGCAACGCGGACCAGAAGATCCTTGTGATCCTCCGGGTGTACCTGTGCATCCACAAGAACCTCCGGGTCGATGATGTTGTACTGGGTGTGATAGATGTCCAGGGAGCACTGGGTCTTAAGCATAACCATCATGTTGCGGAGACCCTGCTCGCCCTCAAGCAGCTTCGGATCGATCTTCAGGTTCATCTGTGTACCCTGCGTGAAACGGGCGTGCGGCAGGTGGCTGATGGACTTTAAGAGTGCGGTTGCACCGTTGACATCGGTACCGCCGGTTGCGCCGATACCATCTGCAAGCGGAGTCCATGCATAGCGGCCGGACGGAAGAGCGCCTACGCTCTGGCCAATCGGAACGTTTCCGGATACCGGAAGCATGCCTGCGGTGAGCTTGCCGAACGGAGAATCATACTGCTCAATCTCATCTACCAGGTAATTGTAGATTTCGCCTGCGCAGAAGTCAGCCTTCGGGTCATCGTTGCCGTACTTCGGAGCGTCCATGCACATCTTCTGGATATCCTCATATCCCTCGAAGTTTGCATCCAGAGCCTTGCACAGCTCATCCATGGTGAGCTTCTTCTCATCATATACAAGATACTTCACATCTGCCACGGAGTTGATGATATCTGCCTGGCCGATGATGTTGATGCCGTTTCCTACGTTGAACTCTGCACCGCCGTTGGCGTAGTCCTTGCCGGTAACCATGCAGTTCGGATAGGTCAGGGACAGGGCCGGTACCGGACGATAATTCTCGCTCAGGTAGTCCAGATAAGAGTTCATGGTTGCCATGGTGTGTACGAAGTAGCTGATCTGCTTCTTGATAGCTGCCATGAAGTCGTCAAAGGTCTTGAAATCACGCGGATCGCCGGTCTGGATGGAAATCTGCTCGCCGGTCTTGCGGCTTCTGCCGTTGGTCATAACCATGTCGACCACGCCGCCCATGCTGATCTCGCCGATATCGGTGTAGCTCTTCAGTCTGCCTTCCAGGTTGGTCTCTACGCAGCCGCAGGGAGTCCAGTCCCATGCCTGAGACAGCGGAACGCCCTTGT
>DMCD01000022.1 GCA_003445895.1 Lachnoclostridium sp.
GGTCAGGACCGTATTCATGTTTTCCGCGCTTCCGCAGGCCCGCTCATAGAGGAAAGAGCCGATGACGCCGGCGATGGCCCCCACGTACATGACGCCGGGGATTCCCAGGTTCAGGTTGCCGGACTTCTGGGTGATGGTCTCTCCGGTGCTGCCGAACAGCAGCGGAATACTCTGGGCAACCGCTCTCGGAATAAACGCAACAAGATCAAACATTGCTCTTCTCCTCCTTTCTCGCCGATTTCCGGAAATGCACCTGATAGGTGATAAAGAAATCACAGCCGATGATAAAGAACAGGATAATGCCTGTCAGGATATCGCCGAAGGACTGGTTCAGCCCGAAGATGGTGGAAATCTCCGCCGCGCCCCTGGAAAGAGCAACCAGCAGGAAAGAGGAGAGCACCATGCCGATGGGGTTGAACTTCGCCAGCCACGCCACCATGACCGCCGTGAATCCCTGTCCGCCGGCGAGGGTCGTGGTCAGCGTGTGGTCCGTGCCCGCCACCAGCAGAAATCCGGTCAGGCCGCAGATGGCGCCGGAAATGATGAGGGTGCGGATGATGGTCCGTCCCACCTTGATTCCCACGTAGCGGGCCGTCGCTTCGCTCTCGCCCACGACAGAAATCTCATATCCGTGCTTTGAATAGTACAGGTAGATATACATGGCCACGGTCAGGAGCGCTACAATCAGAATGTTCAGCAGATATTTGTTTCCGGCGATCACCGGAAGCCAGCCCGCCTCGGTACTCTGATTGATAATGCCGATCTTGCCGGATCCCTTCGGTACCTCCCATATGATGACGTAGTAGGCCACCAGCTGGGTCGCAACATAGTTCATCATCAGGGTAAACAGGGTCTCGTTGGTATTCCACTTTGCCTTGCAGACGGCCGGAAGCAGGGCCCAGAAGGCGCCTGCCGCAAGGGCACAGATCATGCTGACCAGAACCAGCAGCGGTCCCGGAATGACTGCGCCGAGAAGGATCATGCAGGCGGCCGTCGCCAGCGCGCCGATGAGAATCTGTCCCTCGCCGCCCAGATTCCAGAAGTGCATCCGGAACGCAGGGGTCAGCGCCAGGGAAATACAGAGGAGGATCGACACATCCTTGCCCAGAATCCACATGCGTCTCGCCGTGCCGAAGGCACCGGAGAACATGGTGGCATAGACCTCGATGGGATTAAGTCCCGTGGCAATGGTCGTGATCAGGGCGCAGAGAACAAGGGCTGCCAGAATGGAGAGAAGGCGGATGGCCCACACCTGGTGCAGTGGCAGTATCTTCCGCTTGGTAATGTGAATCAGGGGCTCTTTGTGCTTATTCTGCATGGTCTTCTCCTCCCTGAAGCTTTGTCATCATCATGCCGACTTCATTCTTGTCCGCCGTGCGTCCGTCCACGATGCCGCTGACTTTTCCGCCGCAGAGAACCACGATGCGGTCTGCCAGCTCCATCAGAACATCCAGGTCCTCACCTACATAGATAACCGCCACGCCGGCTTCCTTCTGCTTATTTAAGAGGTCATAGATGGTGTAGGAGGAATTGATGTCCAGTCCCCGGACCGCGTAGGCGGTCAGCAGCACCTTGGGCGCCGAGGCAATCTCACGGCCCACCAGCACCTTCTGCACATTTCCGCCGGAAAGTCTTCTGACCGGGGTGGAGATGCTCGGGGTGTTGACCTCCAGCTCCTTTACCACCTGCTCCGCCAGGTCGTGGGGATGATGATGATCGGTAAAGACGGAATGTCCCTCCCGGAAGGAGCGGAGCATCATATTGTCCGTCAGGTCCATGTTGCCGACCAGACCCATGCCCAGACGGTCCTCCGGAACGAAGGACAGCGCCACGCCCATGTGCCGGATCTCCTCGGGATCCTTGCCCACCAGCTCTTCCCGCTCGCCGTTATCTTCCATATAGTAGATATGGCCCGATTCCACCTTCTGCAGCCCGGCGATAGACTCCAGAAGTTCCTTCTGGCCGCTGCCCGAGATGCCGGCAATGCCCAGAATTTCTCCCGAACGGGCATAGAAGGAGACATCCTCCAGCTTGAGGATTCCCTCCTCGGAACGCACCGTCAGTCCCTCCACGATGATCCGCGGCTTCGCATCCACCGGATCCGGGCGCCGGATATTCAGGGTGACTGCGTGTCCCACCATCATATCCGTCATTTCCTGTGCGTTGGTGGACTTCGTCGCCATCTCCCCGATGTACTCGCCCTTCCGGAGGATGGCCACCCGGTCGGAAAGGTCCTGCACCTCGTGCATCTTGTGGGTAATGATGACGATGGCCTTGCCGTCCTCCCGCATGTTCCGCAGTACGGCAAACAGCTTCTCGGTTTCCTGGGGCGTCAGCACCGCCGTCGGCTCATCCAGAATCAGGATGTCCGCGCCGCGGTACAGGACCTTTACGATCTCCACCGTCTGCTTCTGGGAGACGGACATGTCGTAGATCTTCTGGTTCGGATCCAGCTGAAAGCCGTAGGCGTCGCAGATATTACGGATTTTCTCCGCCGCGGCCGCCAGGTCCAGCCGTCCCTTCTCCTTCAGTCCCAGGATGATATTCTCCGTGGCCGTCATGAC
>DMCD01000003.1:0-744 GCA_003445895.1 Lachnoclostridium sp.
GCTTTTTTCTCCTCCCGCGCCGCATTATCTTCCTCCAGGACTGCTCTCTGACTCTGCCCTGTCCTAGATTTGCGGCGCCATCCTACATTTTTCTCTTCCGGCGCCGCATTTTCTTCCCTCAGGACTGCTCTCTGACTCTGCCCTGTTCTGGATTTGCGGCGCTATCTTGCATTTTTCTCCTCCCGCGCCGCATCCGCGCCGCAGAAGCAGTCTTACAGCGAGCCTGAGATCACAGAAGCGGATCCGGACGGCCATAAGGCCGCCCTAGTCCGCTTCTGTGCTGTATTTCTTCAAAGTTCAGGACTCGAGTCCGAGTCCTTACCATTATTTCTTAATCAGCAGGGATTCTCCTGTCATCTCCGCCGGCTTCTCCATGCCCATCAATTCAATCAGAGTAGGCACGATATCGCAGAGTCTTCCGCCCTCTTTTAAGCCGTAGGACGGGTCTGCATTGACCAGAATGAAGGGCACCGGATTGGTAGTGTGGGCCGTCATCGGGCGGCCGGTCTCATAATCCACCATCTCATCAGCGTTGCCGTGGTCTGCGCAGATGAACATCTGTCCGTTCACCTCGCGGATGGCTTCGACGGCACGGCCGACGCAGGCATCCACTGCCTCGATGGCCTTGATGGCTGCCTCTTCCACGCCGGTGTGTCCCACCATGTCGGGGTTCGCGAAGTTGATGATGATGACATCATACTTGCCGGAGCGGATGGCCTCGCAGAGCTTGTCGCAAACCTGCGG
>DMCD01000003.1:881-3213 GCA_003445895.1 Lachnoclostridium sp.
CCGGGGTTCGGCTCTTCCACGCCGCCGTTGAAGAAGAAGGTGACGTGAGCGTACTTCTCTGTCTCCGCGATGCGGCACTGGGTCATGTTGTGGGCTGCCAGGTATTCGCCAAAGGTGTTCTTCAGCTCCTGCTTCTTGAACGCCACCAGCTTGTGGGGGATCAGCGGATCGTAATCCGTAAAGCAGACATAGACAATATCCGGTCTCTTTTCTCTCGGGAAGAAATCAAATTCATCATCGCAGAAGGCGTGGGTGATCTCTCTTGCCCGGTCGGGGCGGAAATTGAAGAAGATCACGGAATCGCCGTCCTGGATGGTGGCGGTGGGCTTACCATCCTTCTCCACATAGAAGGGGATGACAAACTCATCGGTCACTTCGCTGTCATAGGATGCCTGGATGCCGCCGGTGGCGCTCTGTGCAGATACGCCCTCGCCTTTGGTGAGTACATCCCAGGCCTTCACCACGCGGTCATAGTTCTTGTCACGGTCCATGGCATAGTAGCGTCCCATCACGGAAGCAACTTCACCAACGCCGATCTCCTTCATCTTCTCTTCCAGCTCTGCCACATATCCCTTTGCGGAAGTGGGCGGCGTATCTCTGCCGTCCAGGAAGCAGTGGACATAGACTTTTGTGAGGCCCTGGCGCTTTGCGAACTCCAGAAGCCCGTAGAGATGCTCCGAGTGGCTGTGCACGCCGCCGGGGCCGATCAGTCCGAACAGATGCAGGGAGGACCCGTTCTTTTTGCAGTTTTCCGCTGCAGCCAGGAATTCCGGATTCTCGAAGAAGTCGCCGTCAGCGATCTCCTTGGAGATTCTGGTCAGCTCCTGGTATACCACCCGGCCGGCACCCATGTTCATGTGGCCGACCTCGGAGTTGCCCATCTGTCCGTCGGGAAGGCCGACCGCCAGACCGCTGGCGTAGCCCTTCACAAAGGGGCCGTCCTTCATCAGCTGATTCAGCACCGGCTTGTTTGCCAGAGCAATCGCATTGTGCTCCGTGCGCTCATTCAGGCCGAAGCCGTCAAGTATCATCAGTACTGTAGGTCTCTTGTTCATACCAACTTTCCTCATCAATAGAGAAAGACTGCCGCATGCAGATGCATATGACGCATCAAATACTCTGGAGGGGACATCCCGCAGCGCCGGCACTTGGCGAGGTGTTCCACGAGCCTTAGTGCCGCTGCGCGAGGGCTAAGCGCAAGCGGTCCCCGGAAGAGTTGTTTGATGCAGAATATGCACAAATGCGGCAGTCTTTACATTTTACTTGTAGTTGACAATCTTTCCGAAGTCAGCCTTCAGGGAAGCGCCGCCGACTAAGCCGCCGTCGATATCCGGCTGTGCGAACAGCTCGGCTGCGTTGCCTGCGTTGACGGAACCGCCGTACTGTACGCGGATCTCATCAGCAACTTCCTTGCCGAATACTTCGCAGATGCAGGTACGGATTGCGCAGCAGACTTCCTCTGCCTGCTCGGTGGTAGCGGTCTTGCCGGTACCGATGGCCCAGATGGGCTCATAGGCGATGACTGCCTTCTTGGCCTGCTCCGGAGTAACTCCCTGGAATGCGATCTTCACCTGCTGACGGATCCAGTCGATGGTGATGCCCTGCTCTCTCTGGGTCAGGGTCTCGCCGCAGCATACGATGGGGGTAAGGCCGTGCTCGAATGCCTTCAGCACCTTCTTGTTGATGTCTGCGTCGGTCTCCTTGAAGTACTCTCTTCTCTCAGAGTGACCGATGATGACGTACTTAACGCCTGCATCTACCAGCATGTTCGGGGAAATCTCTCCGGTGTAGGCACCCTTCTCCTCGAAATAGAGGTTCTCTGCGCCGACTTCCACGTTGGTTCCCTTTACTGCCTCAACAACCGGGATAATGTCAATGGCCGGCACGCAGTAAACTACATCAACGTCATCGCTCTGTACAAGGGGAGCCAGCAGTGCTACCAGTTCCTTTGCCTCAGAGGGAGTCATGTTCATCTTCCAGTTGCCAGCTACAATCTTTCTTCTTCCCATGGTAATCATCCTCTTTCTTCGTTTATTCAAATCCCGGGCGCTGTCGCAGGACAGCACCCGCCGATTCATGCATTGTTCAGATATTACTTGTCGTTTGCTGCCACAACGCCCGGAAGCTCCTTGCCCTCAAGGAATTCCAGGGATGCGCCGCCGCCGGTGGAGATGTGGGTCATCTTGTCGCCGAAGCCCAGCTGGTTGACAGCTGCTGCAGAGTCGCCGCCGCCGATGATGGTGGTAGCATCGGTGTCTGCCAGAGCCTTTGCAACGGAGCGGGTTCCTTCTGCCAGGATCGGGTTCTCAAATACGCCCATCGGTCCGTTCCA
>DMCD01000043.1:0-2795 GCA_003445895.1 Lachnoclostridium sp.
GCGATCTTTGCCGCCACATAATCGTTGGTCGGATTCTGAAGTCTTGTGTAAAAGTAGCCGGAAGCCTCCAGGTCAAAGAGTTTTCCCATATCTTCGCTGGTGTCATACTTGAATGTCGTACTCTGAATGATCGGGATCATTCTGGATTCCCCGTTCTTCGGCGTATATCCCGCTTCGATGCATTTCGTCTCTGTTCTCATATGTTCTCCTTCCCCGGCCGTAAGGACCTTGCGCCCCGGCCCACGTAGAATTCTGATCCCCATTATAATCATCCGCCGCCCCCGCCGCAAGTCAAAAAAGGCGCATCCGTCCGCGCAAAAGAACCTCTCTCTGAACCTGCTGTCAGAAAATGTACCGCAGATCCGCACGAAATCGTCATGAGAAAGTAATAATTACGAAATCCCGAAATGCTATACTGAGGTCACGAGAAGTCAATTGAGGAGGACAGCTATGAACTCGAAGGTTTATGAAGGCCTCTTGCGCGGGGTGGTCATGATCGTGACCTGTGTCGCCATCGCAGCGGCCTGTGCTCTGATTGTCTATGCGGATACGGTTCCGGAAAGCGCTTCCGGCAGCGCGGCGGCAGAAACTGTGCAGCTTCCGCCGGAGCCGGTGATTCTTGCCCAGGCGGACATTCCGGCCTGCATCATCAGCGAAGACGGGCAGAATGCGGTAATGACCATCAGCAGCAACTGTCAGATGATAAATACAGACGGAAAGATATACCTGTTCCGGCTGGAAAACTATGAGAAAGACCTGACCGGCCGCTCGGATTATCTCACATCCTGGCCCGCACAGGCCACCTACCAGTACACGGTGCCCCTGTACCGGGGGACTGCCTTAGACAGCACCAACAGCTCCTATGTGGCTGCGGTATGGGACGGATTAAAATACCGCATCATCTCCAACCGCGCCTACCCCTGCGGCATCGAGGTTCTGGCCTATGACCACACTCCGGTAAAATACACCGGCAAGAAGGGACTGACCCTGGAGCTGGGAGAGATTGATGAAGCCATCTCCCTGGGCATCAAGAGCGCCCAGCTGAGCCTCCCCCTGGGGATCCTCACCGGCTATGATCTCCCCTTCCAGTACAACGGGGAGACCTATTATTTCAACGGTGCCATCGCCGCTGCCTATGACAGGGCCGTGCAGAAGCTCACCGACGCCGGCGTCGTCACCACCGTGGTGCTGGTCAACAACTGGAGCGATCTTGCCCCGGAGATGATTCGTCCGGGCACCGAGAAAAATAACAGCGCCTATTACGCATTTAACATTGATACGCCGGAAGGCCAGAAACGGATCGCCGCCACGGCAGCCTTCCTCGCCGACCGCTACAGCGGACTCACCGGCCACGGCAAGGTCTCCAACTGGGTCATCGGCAACGAGGTCAATGACCAGTACTGGAACTGGGCCGGGGAAATGGAGCTTAAGCCTTATGTCGAGCTGTTTTCCCGTGCATTCCGTATCTTCTACAACGAAATCCGCTCCCGCACCGCCGGGTCCGGCGTGTTCTTCTCCATGACCTACTACTGGAATGACGGCAGCTGGGCCAACGGGCTGACCACCTATAAGGGAAAGGATTTCCTGGACTGCTTCAACGAGACGGTGAAGCGGGAAGGCCCCATGGACTGGGGACTGGCCTATCACCCCTATCCCTATCCCATGTATGAGCCCATGTTCTGGGACGACGGGGCCCAGGGCCTGACGATGGATGTGTCCACTCCCATCCTCAACTACTACAACCTCAAGGTTCTGATCGACTATATGAAGACGCCGGAGCTTCTCAATGCCGGCGGTCAGGTGCGGCGCATCGCCCTGACGGAACAGGGCTTCTCCTCTACCACGCCTTCCGGTCAGAAGCTCAGAGAACAGGCGGCGGCATTTGCCTATTCCTACTATATGGCCGTCAGCATCCCCGAGGTGGAATGCTACAATCTCCACCGCCAGGTGGACGCTCCCCAGGAAGTGGCCGCAGGCCTCTCCTACGGGCTGAAGTACAACGATGAAAACCAGAGCCAGATGATCGTCTCCTATCACGCAAAGCCCATCTACTATGTGTTCAAGGACATTGACAGCGGCTGGAAAAAGTCGCTGCAGGTCTCCGAACAGTGCAAGAAGACCCTGGGTATCAGCAAGTGGTCTGAACTCATTCCTGGGTTTGAGTGGAAGGATCTCGAGTAAACCCGAAAAGGAACCGCCGCACAGCATATCAATACTGTGCAGCGGCTCTTTTTTGTCTATCTGGCAGATATTAATTTCTTCATGGCCAGCACCAGGTTGTCCACGGTCAGGTAATACATGTCGAATTCTTTCTTGATGGTGGCATAGCTCTCGGGCACGTCCCAGTAGCCGCCCCCCTCGCTGGGGTTGAGCCAGACGCAGTGGGAAAAGTGGTCCCGCACCTCTCTGAGCCACTCCAGCCCGCTCTTCCCGTTGGAGGGAACGTATCTCTGGCTGAACAGCTCGTAGGGGGCCATCTCCGCATCGCCCACGATGATCAGCTTGTATTCCCGGTCCAGGGTGTTCAGCACCACGTCGGTGGGGATGCTTTTGCTGTCCCGGCAGGTGGGGTCCGTGTAGAGCTTCTGGTAAATGCAGTTGTGGAAATAGTAAATCTTCAGGTCCTTGAAGCGGTTGGACTTGCTGACGGCCTGAAACAGGGCGGAACAGAGCCTGATATAATAGTCCATGCTGCCGCCGGAATCCATCATCATCACGACCTTCACGGTGTTTCTTCTCGGCCGCTCCCAGGCCAGCTCCAGCATGCCGGCATTCTCCGCCGTCGCATCCGCTGT
>DMCD01000043.1:2909-4008 GCA_003445895.1 Lachnoclostridium sp.
CTGAGATACCGGAGGGCAATCTGAAACTGCCGCACATCCAGCGCCTTATCCCGCGTGAAATCCCGGAATCTCCGCTCTCCCGCCACCCGGATGGCTCTGCGGTATCTTCCCTGACCGCCCACCCGGATTCCCTGGGGCGTGTTGCCGGAATTTCCGAACACAGACATGCCGCCGGTACCGACCCAGTAGCTTCCGCCGTTGTGCTCCGAATCCTGCTCTTCAAGGCGCTCCCGGAGCATCTTCTCGATCTCCTCCGGCGTGAGCAGGTCATTTAACTGGGCAATCTCCTCGTCATAGTTGTTCGGCGTGGCGTGGGGCTCATCCAGCCAGTTCTGGATGGCGTCCGGAATTTTGTCCGAGGCCTCGGCCACCGCGTGGAAATACTCCAGAAAGGCCCGGTCAAACTTATCGTAGTCCGCCTCGCTCTTCACCAGAATCGCCCGGCAGAGGTCGTAAAACCGGCTGAAGCTGGCGCCGGCCAGGCCCTTTTCCATGGCCTCGCAGAGCATCAGCCATTCCTGAAGGGAAACCGGAATGCCTCTTGCCCGCAGAAAATAGAAAAACTCAGTAAACATACGCCTGCTCCCGTATTAATATCCCTGGGCACGGCGGGCCTTCGCGCGCTCCAGGCTGCTCAGGTCTTCATTCTTCTTCAGAAGCACCCCGGCAAAGGGGATTTTGGTCATGATATCCTCATAGGGAATCCCGCTGTACATCAGCGCCCGGATCCAGTCGATGAGCTCACTGGTGCTGGGCTTTTTCTGAATGGCCGGAAGGGTCCTGATCCAGTAGAAGGCCGCAATGGTCTGATCTAACAGCTTCTGCTCCAGATTCGGGTAGTGGACGGTGATGATGCGGCGCATCAGCTCCTCCCCCGGGAATTCGATATAGTGGAAAATGCACCGTCTGAGAAATGCATCCGGCAGCTCCTTCTCCGCGTTGGAGGTGATAATGATGATCGGGCGAAACTTTGCCTTCACGGTGCGGCCGGTCTGCGGAATGGTAAACTCCATCCGGTCCAGCTCCCACAGAAGATCGTTGGGAAACTCCAGGTCCGCCTTGTCAATCTCGTCAATGAGAAGAATACAGCGCTTATCGC
>DMCD01000258.1 GCA_003445895.1 Lachnoclostridium sp.
GCTATGCGGACCTGCTTCTTCCGGCCACCAGCCTGTTTGAAGGGGAAAATGTCATCGTTCCCTGGGTGGGCGGCAATTACCTCTTAAAAAACAACCCGGCCATCCGACCCATCTTTGAATGCCGTTTCGAGTGGGACTGGTTAAAAGACCTGGCGGACAAACTGGGACTCTATGAAGAATTCACCGAAGGAAAGCCGGCGCTCCGAACCTGGCTTAGAGAGAATTACGATATCCTCCGGGAGAAAGAAAAAGAACTTCCGGACTATGATGAATTCAGCAGAGCCGGCGGCTGGAAGTACAGAGAACAGGTGAATCAGGTGGCCTTTTCAGAAGAAGTAAAAGACCCGGAACACCACCGGTTCTGGACGCCCTCCGGGAAGATAGAGATTTTCTCAAAACGGCTCTACGATATGAAAGACCCGGCCATCCCGGCGATTCCGGGATATCAGGCCTGCGCGGAGGGACCGGAGGACCCGGCCCGGTCTGAATATCCGCTGCAGCTTATCGGCTGGCATACCCGCAGACGCTGCCATACCATCCACGACAACAACGAGTGGATGGAAGAAGTCGAGAAGCCCATGGTCTGGATAAACCCGAAAGATGCAGAAAAGAGACAGATCCATACCGGCGACACAGTCGAAATCTTTAACCGCCGCGGCATCATCCGCATGCCTGCCCTGGTCACTGACCGCATCACAGAGGGCGTCTGCGGCATGCCCCAGGGCGCCTGGTACACGCCGGAGCGGGCAGGAGAAAACTCTCCCGACCTCCGCGGCAGCATCAACGTCCTGACCGGCACAGACCCATCGCCGCTGGCAAAGGGCAATCCCCAGCACACCAACCTGGTGGAAATCCGGAAGTATCAGAAACCGGAGAAGAACGAAAGGAGCAGAACATCATGACAGCAGCGATAGACATTTCCTTCCTTCTCTGGCTGCAGGAGATAAGATACGCCCTGGGCCCGGGCGTGGAAGCGGCACTGTGCGCCATAACAGACTTTGCCGCTTCCGTGTATACGGTCCTGATTCCCATAGTGATATTCTGGTGCTTCGACAAGAAGACGGGCCGTGAGACCCTGGCCATCTTCGCCGTCGCCCAGATGCTCAATCAGTTCATCAAGAACACCTTCTGCATCTACCGTCCCTGGATAAGAGACGCGCGAGTGCAGGTCGCCCCGGAGGCGGCAGAGGGTGCTACCGGCTATTCCTTTCCCAGCGGCCATACCGTCATGGCGACCACCATCTACGGAAACCTGGGCAGAAGATACCGGACATCCCATCCGGGCTGGGCAGCCCTGGCAATCTTTGCCGTGCCCCTGGTCATGTTCACCAGGCTCTACCTCGGGTGCCATGCGCCGCAGGACGTTCTGGCGGGCTGCGCGGAGGCGGTTCTTCTGATATGTCTCTCCGGGCCCTGGGAGCGGTGGCTGAAAGAACATGAAGAATACGATACCGCCATTCTCATCGGCGTTCACGCGATTACGGCCATCGTCTGCATCTACTGGGTCATCAAGCCCTATCCCATGGATTACGCCGCCGACGGCACACTCCTGGTGGATCCGGTCCTGATGCAGGAAGACTGCTTCCAGGCAGCAGGGTATCTCCTGGCCTTTGTAACCGGCTGGTACATCGACCGAAGATACATCCGCTTTACCACGGAAGGACTCACAGGTAAAGTCCGGATTGCCCGTATCCTTTCGGGCCTTGTCATTACCCTGGCGGGAGGCCTTACGGCGAGAACCCTGGCGGGAGGACTCGACCTGCGGGCCAGGGAATTCATCTTTTACTATGTTCTTGTGATTTTCGTGACGGCAGCAGCCCCCCGGATGTTCCGCTTTACCGACCGGCTTGCTTTGGCCGGAGAAAAAACCCGGGGAAAGAAAACAGGGGCAAATAATCACGAAATCATCTAAAAGATGGATAACATTACATAAAAAAGTGTGCTATAACATGCTATAGAGAGAAAACATGTCTGGACGAGGAGGACAGTTTTCAGGGGGAAAAGCATGAAAAAGCACACTTTTTTATTGTATGCGGCTCTGGCAGCAGGGCTTAGTATCAGTGCAGCGGCCTTTGCCGGCTGCGGAAGTGCCGGGGCAGGCGCCGGGAGTGCCGCAGAGTCCGCAGAACAGGGCGAATCCGCAGGCGAGACAGACGCTGCGCAGGAGACCGAAGCGGAGGAATTCAGTGAACCGGAAGAGACTGTAGGCCCGCCCAGGATAGAGATTGATGTTCTGGAGAAAACGACAGACTACCGGGATGAGAACGACGGCCATGTGCTGGTACATCTGACCAACACCGAGCTTGTGCCCGGAAACAGCGAGACTGCAGCGTACCCGGCCCTTGCGGACCGCCTGAAGAGTATCAGCCGCGACGACCTGACCTACAAACAGGACGTGCTGAAGAAAACGATCAAGAGCTGCATGGACGAGTATACAGCCCACAGCGAGACCTTCACCACCATGCAGGTGGGCATCGATGTCATCATGGGGCGCACCGACGAAGAGATCGTGAGCTTCATGAAAAAAGAATACTCCGACCTTGACGGGGAAAGCCCCTTCTGGACCTACCAGGGGATGAGCATCGACCCGAAGAGCGGAAGCAGCATAAAATTAAGCTCTATCGTGACCGATCAGGAGCTTCTCCCGGACCTGCTGGCAGAAGAGCTTCGCAGCAAAGAGCCGGAAGTATATGAACGGCTCTGCCCGCCGCCTCCGGAGACAGAACCGGAAACGACCGCTGCGGAAAAGACAAAAGCAGAAGAGAACGAAGATACCGACGAAGGCAGCACCGCAGAATCTGATGCAGCAGAAGAAACCGCAGAATCCGAACCGGAGACCGAGCCCGTGCCGGATCCGGCCGTCGTGAAGACC
>DMCD01000045.1 GCA_003445895.1 Lachnoclostridium sp.
CTTTATAGAGCACGAACGAAGAAAAAATACACAGAGCGGGTGCTTGCACGCGAGCTGTGCACCTCTTTTGTAAAAATTACAGGAAGGAATCAATCTGTTATGGCAACTCTTCAGGAATACCTGGAACAGGATAAAGAAAAACTGCTGGCGGACCTCCAGCAGGCGAAAAGCCCGGAGAAGACCCAGGAAGTGCTGGGCCGGGAGCTGGACCGGATGCTGATCCGGTACAATGAGGACTGCGCCGTCCCGGAGGTCCGGGATGCGGCGGCTTACATGCTGCAGACGGCGCGGAATGCGGTTCCGCTGGTGGATACGCTGGGGGAGACGAAGATCTGGGAGGAGATGGGAACGGCTCTCACAGAGAGCGGATCTTCCGGAAAAGACAGCGGAAATACCGGCAGCGGGAAGGTGAAAAGAAGTGTTTTTGCCGGCCCGACGGTGATTTTCGGTATGGGCGGCATCATCTGCGGGATCATCGCCCTGGTGATGAGTTCCAGTGCGGCAGCGGATAAAATTGTCTTCCCGAGTCAGCCCATGGCCTGGATTCTGTTTTTTGCCGGCGCCGTCTGTGTAGCCCTGGCCGGAAGGTTTTCCGTAGGAAAACAGGAGGGCAAGGTACAGCCCCGGGGAAGGCAGCAGGCGGAGGTTATGGTGGATCCGCAGAAGGCCTACCGGGCGCTCCGGACCGTCGCTATCACCGCGGACCGGAATCTGTCCGAAGTGCAGTCTTCTGCCGCATGGCAGAAGCGAAAGACCGAGGAAACGACCGGCGGAAAAGTCGGGGATGCGGATATCGACACCGCCCAGCTGGACCTTTACGCAGGTCTACTGGAGGCCTATGCCAGCGGGGACGGGCAGTTTGCCCTGGATAAGCTGGCGGATGTGAAGTATTATCTGCATCGCCATGATATCGAAGCGGTGGATTACAGCGAGAAGACAGAGAGCTATTTTGACGTGATGCCCTCCAGCAGGCCGGGAACGCTCAGACCTGCGCTGGTGCGGAACGGAAAGCTTCTGAAGAAGGGCCTGGCGGCAAGATAACGTAAAACCGAAGGAGAGGCGGAAGTATGGATCGATTTTTCGGATTTGACCTGGGAGATGCGGAATCCGCGGTATCCCATCTGTATAAAAAGGACCAGACCGTCCCGGAGATTCTTCCGGTGTGCGGGGAGAAGAGCTTTATCACGGCCTATGCCAGACTGGCCGGAGGCGAGCTGTTAATCGGTGAGAAGGCCTGCTACAGCGCCGATGCGATTAAGAGAAAGCTCCGGTTTAAGAGTCACTTTCTGGATAATCCGGAGAGCGCAAAGGACATCAAGAGCTTTGCGGCCGGCGTTCTGGGAGAGCTTTACGGCAACGGCGACCTCATAAAGAATGAGGACTGCTGCTTCTATATCGGCTGCCCTGCCGGGTGGGACAAGAATGCCCGGGAGGAGTACCGAGAGATCTTTGAGCGGGTGGGATTTCCGCCGGCGAAGATTATCTCGGAATCGAGAGCGGCCCTTGTTTCCGCCTGCCAGTCCAAGCATCTGCAGGTGGGACACGATATTCTCTCAAAACCCGTGCTGGTGGTGGATATCGGCAGCTCCACCACGGACTTTGCCTATATCTGCGGCGGCAAAGAGGTGGAGATGCAGACAGCCGGCGAGGTGCGCCTGGGCGGCGGCATCATGGATGAGATTCTGCTGGAGGAATCGGTGGCAAGGTCCTCCTTCAGTGAGACCATAAGCCGGATCTTTTCGGAGAGCGAGCCCTGGCGGAGCTACTGTGAGTTTGCGGCCCGCAGGCTTAAGGAAAAGTATTTCTCCGAGGAGGATTACTGGAAGGATAATCCATGCACTGAGACGGTGCTGATCCGCCAGGATTACCCGGTGCGGCTGACGCTCCGGATGGATGAGGATATCGCTTCGCTCCTGTTTGATAAGAAGACGGACAAGCTGGAAGGCCGGTCCTTCCGGGAGGTTTTCATGGACAGCCTCCGGGCAGTTCGGGAGAACATCTCGGGAGATATGCCGGAGCTGCTGTTCCTTACCGGCGGCGTATCCCGCATGCCGGAAATCCGGGGCTGGTGCCGGGAAGCATTCCCCGAAGCCGTGATCATCTCCGGGGCAGAGCCGGAGTTTTCCGTGGCCAGAGGTCTTGCCTGGTGCGGCCGGGTGGACGAGGAGATGCGGGAGTTCCGCGCCGAGCTGGAGGAGCTGATGAACTCCGACAAGGTGGAGAACATCGTGGAACGGCACATCGACGACCTGTACCGGGAGGCGGTGGAAGCCCTGGTGGATCCGATTCTGAAAAATGTGGCCGAACCCGTTTTTGACCGCTGGAGAAAGGGCGAAATCCGCCGGCTGGTGGACACCGACGAGGTGATGCGGCAGGAGATTGAGTCCTATCTTCACACCGATGAGATCAAGGACCTTCTGAGTGAAACCATCACGAAGTGGCTGAAGCCCGTGGCGGAGGAGCTGGAGGAACACACGGTGCCCATCTGCGTGCGGCATAACGTGCCCTACAGTGCGCTGAGCCTGGGGTCCTATCTTTCTGCATCGGATATCGACATCCAGGTGGATGCGAAGAATATCTTCGCTGTGGAAGAGATCACCTGGCTTATTGATTCCATCATCTCCGTGCTGGTGGGACTTCTCTGCGGCGGCAGCGGCATTACGCTGATTTCCAGCGGCCTGCCGGGCATTCTTGCGGGGATTATGCTGTCCCTGGCCGTCCTTGCCCTGGGCAAGGGGTCCATGGAGAAGGCGCTTCTTCGGACGGATATACCGGCGCCCATGCGGAAGCTGGTGCCGAAGAAGGCATTTGCCGGAAGAATGGAAAGTATCAGCGGCTCTGTAAAGAAGAATCTCTACAAGAGCTTTGAGAATGAGAAAAATGAGGAGATCACCACCCGCATGGTGAGTGAAACGTCACAGCAGATTGAGCTGTGCCTGACGAAGATGGCGGAGATTGTGGAGATTCCTCTGGGATAACAGAAAAGAGGTTATAAGAAATGAGAAACATGAAAACTGCAGTATCTGCAGCTGTTATGGCAGCGCTGCTTCTTACGGCCTGCGGGAAGGCACCGGCTCCGGCAGAGAGCGGTGCACCGGATACCGGAAGTACGGCCGCAGCGCCCACGGCCGGGACAGAAACTTCCGTACCGGCCGGGGACGGACTTCTGCGCACGGCTGTCCTCTATGATATCACCACCATGGATGTGGCAAAAACCACCGACAACTATCTGATCCCCATGAATGTATTTGACCGTCTCTTTGAGACCCGTCCCGGGGAAAATGGCGCCGAAGTGGTGAAGAGCCTCTGCGAGGATTACCAGGTCAGCGAGGACGGCCTGACCTACGACTTTACCCTGA
>DMCD01000010.1 GCA_003445895.1 Lachnoclostridium sp.
GGTCATAAGTCCAGACTTCATCGAGAAATATGGGGTCATAGCGCCAGCACATCTGGTGGGGACCGACGATTCCGGAGAGTGTGCGGAAGGTGTCCATGACCTCTTTTTTGTCGGGAACATTCGGTTCGATGTCTGTTCCGTAGGGGGTTATGGTGACAAACCAGTACTGCCGGAAGGGCGAAAGAAGGTCCATATGACGAAGCATCGGGGCCGGATTCTTGCTGCAGAAGACCATCAGGTCGACCACGGAAGGGTCCAGCCGGTATCTTGTCACGGCAGTCGGATTAAAGGGATTGCGCACGAGAACAAAACCTTCCTTCAGGCGGTTTGCAAACCACTCCGAATAGAAGGCCGGAATGTCGGTCCGGTTGCCGGTCTGAAGAATCATCTGCCGGTGCTCCTTTCTGTCAATGAGACCTGACGGAGGTCACGGGTATCTGGGATATGAATTCGTGAAATATGCCGAAGTGCAGGGGAAAAACTGCACAAATCTGCGGGGCTGCGGGGGTCCTTCCGGCGCCGTCTGCTGTGCAGGTTTCCGAATCTTTTCGCAGAATGACGGTCTGAGTCCGGGCGTATTGAGGCCCGATTTTTTTCGATGTTATCATGGAAGGCAGAAGAAAGTCCAGCAGGAAAGGAGAGATTATGACGTTAAAAAAGATGGCATCGAAGCTTTTGATTCTCGGCGGACTCTGCCTTCTGCTCTACCCCTTTGTAAGCGATAAGTGGAATCTTCTGCATTCCTCAAGGGTGGTTGCGGATTATACCGCAGAGGTGGATCGGATGGAGGAGGAGCGGCTGGAACAGATGTGGCGGTCCGCCCATATCTACAATGCCTGGCTGCGGGATGAGGCGGCGGATCGGTTTCACCCGGACGATTCGGAGCTTGCCCGGTATTACCGGGAACTGGATGCCACCGGCACCGGAATTATGGGCTATCTGGAGATTCCGAAGATTCATGTGAAGCTGCCGGTCTATCACGGCGTGGACGAGGGCGTCCTGCAGATTGCGGCAGGGCACATGCCGGGAAGCTCTCTCCCCGTCGGCGGCAAAGGCACGCACGCGGTCCTTTCCGGTCACCGGGGACTGCCGTCCGCAAAACTTTTTACGGCACTGGATGAAATGAAGATGGGGGATACATTTTCCCTGCATGTATTAAACCGCACGCTGACCTACCGGGTAGACCAGTGTGCGGTTGTTCTGCCTGATGACAGTGATAATCTCGGTATCGAGGCGGACGGGGATTACTGTACGCTGGTGACCTGCACGCCCTACGGGGTCAATTCCCACCGCCTGCTGGTGCGGGGCGTAAGAGACACTCAGAAGGAGTGACCGCCCCCGCCGCCGGAGTGACCGCCCCCGCCGCCCCGGGAACCGGAGCCGCCGCTGACGATGACTCTGGGACTGTGGATGCGGGTGGTTTTTCCTGCCTGGGCCCGCGGATTCTGCAGGCGGAAGGATGCGCCGATGGAGCGGAGCAGTTCTTCACTGGTCGGCTTCATGGCCCGGGAACGGGTGCTGACAAAGAGGTAGGTCAGCAGGAAGGCCAGGCAGAGGGCAATCAGCAGATTGCTGATGTACTTCATCGGCTCGGCAATCCGGGAGCCGGAGAGAAGCAGATAACTCTGGGCAAATGCTTCCGATGCGCAGGAGTAGAATTCGCCGTTCACGGCATACCGATAGATATTGTCCGTGATGGAGCGGCATTTTGCCGGGGTGATGACTTTGTAGGCCTCCCCGTCGGTGTATATTGTCAGCTCCCGATTGTACATGTCAACCATAAGGAGAACGCCGGAGTCATAGTTCATGTAAACCCGGTAGGTTTCTTCTGCATACTGCATGGCCGTGCCGTATCCGTCGTCGCCGCTGAAAAAGGTGACATTGCAGTACTCCGAAATCGGCTTCATGTCCTCCAGGAGGGCCTGTTCTTCTTCTGCAGTAAGAAGGTCGCAGGTATCATCCAAATATGCGGCATATCCGGTTTCCGGATTCTTCCAGGAGAGATAGCCGACATTGTGTCCGGATGACGTCCGGATAAGGGCTGCGGAGCTGTTCAGAGGAAAGCTTATCAGAAACAGCAGCACAAGGAAAAGGACAGCGGGGGAGTATCGTTTATGCACGCATATCACCTCCTTCGCGATGGACATAGTCCGGCAGGGGCCGCATGGTCTGGTCATTGTATCTTCGGAGGATGCCGTAGAGATTCAGTCCGATGCCGATGAGGGAACAGATGGCCCCGAGATAGTACCACGGATCCCCGATCGGCCACAGGATGGTAATGACCAGCGCCAGAACCGAGGAGAGGATCGTGCCGAGCCCCGGCAGAACCTCCCTTGCCGAATAAACAATGCGGATACTGATGGCGCAGAACAGGGTGGCTGCCGTGGCGACCGCCATCAGAACCAGCGGCAGGTGCTGCTCCGACGAGATGCTGAGGAACCGCACGGCGATGACGATGAGCACAATGGCAGCGATAAAAACCGATGAGCTCTTATCCTTCATCTCTGTATTCAGACCGCGGAACAGGCGGGAAAACTTCCGTCGGGAATCGCCTTCCTCCGGGTCCGATGCGGTCCCGCTCAGGTGCCGGTTCATCTGGTTTCTCTTCTGCAGCGTCTGGTATCCCTTGTCGTAGGTGTGTTCCTTTCTGTCCCGGATGATTCCCAGCTGACGCTGGTAAAGAATCAGGGAGAACAGCCCCAGAAACGACGTCACAAGCAGCGTGTGGGCTGCCGATACGGTCAGAAACAGATTCAGCAGCAGGAATATGGGTACGGCCGTCAGGATGGAAAAGACGGTGTACTTGCCGTAATCGATGGGCAGATCGGCGGAAATCTTGCCGGTCAGTCCGTTGGCGATGGCGTAGGCCACCCGGTCGTCCTTGCGCCAGGTCAGAAACCAGACCGGGAACATGGAAAGCCGGGCTTTCTGCATCTCCGCATCGACCCGGAAGGGCTGCCTGGAACCCGGTGAAAAGTTCCGGTAGGCGGGCTGCTTTGAAAGGGCCAGTGCGGCCTCCTGTCTGGCAAATGTCTCAGCATCGCCTTTATAGACGGAGCTCTCGACATCCGAGGTATCCGCGAAAAAGCCGCAGAGCATGGAGGGCGTAAAGGGCCTAAGGTTTTTCGACTCGTAGGGAGCGATGGTCTCGCCGATGGAATCGTCAAAGGAGGATGAAGCATCGTAATAGATGTTCGGATAGGCCGCATCCAGGTCTCCCCGCAGCTCATATTCGGTCCTTACGATATAGTCGCCTTCCCGGTGCTCCTTGGAGCCCATGATGGAGGAGACACCGTGAAACTGCACGTCAAAAAGCCAGTAGGGAATGTAGATTCCGCGGAATTTCTCCAGATACTCCGGATCCTGAAGTTCCTTCGGGACAAAGAAGGCCTGCCGCATCTTTCTTCGGTAGGCTTCCTTGCATTCTTCTTTTGTCTTCATAAAGGGGATAATCAGCGCGGGCCGTTTCTCCCGGCTGATCCGGCTTCCCAGGACGACCGGCGAGCCGCAGTAGGTGCAGAAGCTGGCCGCAGTTACGTCGGTAGAGGTGATCTCGCCGCCGCAGTGCGGACAGGTAAAAAGCGTTGTCTCATAGGTTTTCTGCTCCTCCGCATCTTTGCCTTCGCCCTGTTTTTTATCCAGCTCATAGGGATCAAAGGAAGAATCGCAGCTGTCGCAGTGAATCTTCGCGGAAGGTATGTCATAGCGGATGTGCCCGCCGCAGTTGGGACAATTGTACATGAATAACCTCCGGTGTGGGGTTTGTGAGTGTTACGGCTATTATACAACAAAATGGGAGGGAAGGCAGTGCCTGCGGCAGGAA
>DMCD01000050.1 GCA_003445895.1 Lachnoclostridium sp.
TGAAGATCATGGTGATGCCGCGGAAGGCAGTCATCGTAATCAGCGTTGCGATGAAGGGCTGCAGGCGTCCCTTGGTCACCAGGATGCCGCTGATGCAGCCGAACAGCGTGCCGATGACAAGTGCCAGAAGCATGGCAATGCCCGTGGGCATGCCGCCCTTGATGAATGCCGCGCAGAAGGCCGTGGTCAGTGCCAGCACGGAACCGACCGACAGGTCGATGCCGCCGGTCAGGATGACGCAGGTCATTCCGAAGGCGATAAAACCGTTGATAGACGACTGTCTCACCAGTGACATAAAGTTATCGATTGTGCGGAACTGGGGACTGATTGCACTGATGATAATCACCAGACCGATCAGCGCGATGAGTGCGCCCAGGTCCTGAACCTTTGACATAAAATCTTTCTTATCCATCGAGCTGCCCTCCTGTGGCAAGAGTCATGATATTCTCCTGATTTGCTTTGTCGCGGTCGATAAAGCCGGCGATGTGTCCTTCGTGCACTACCATGACACGGTCGGACATTCCGAGAACCTCCGGCAGTTCCGACGATACCATGATGATGGCAACGCCCTTCGCCGCCAGGTCATTGATAATGGAATAAATTTCCTTCTTTGCGCCGATATCCACGCCGCGGGTCGGCTCATCCAGAATCAGCACCTTCGGGTCGGTAAAAATCCACTTTGCAAAGACGACCTTCTGCTGGTTGCCTCCGCTCAGCTCTCCGCAGGCATGCTTCGGACCCGTACAGCGGATGTGCAGCTCCTCGATGCCCTTCCTGACCATATCCAGCTCGGCCTTCGCATTCAGAATGCCGCCGGAGGAAATCCGGTCCAGATTCGCCACGGAAATATTCTTCATGATGCTCTCTTCCAGCATCAGGCCCTCGACCTTGCGGTCCTCGGTGATGAATCCGATGCCGTTCTTCATGGCATCGCCCGGTGTCTTGTTCTTAACCTCTTTGCCTCCGACCAGGATCGTGCCCGTCACATCCGGCATATTGCCGAAAATCGACTGCATAATCTCCGTCCGGCCGGCGCCCATGAGGCCTGCCACGCCCAGGACTTCTCCCGCGCGGACACTGAAGTTTACATGCTCAAACACGCCGGGACAGCACAGATCTCTTACCTCGAATTCCGTATCTCCCAGCTTCACGTCCCGTTCCGGATAGCGTTCTCCGATCTCACGCCCGATCATCATGCGGACCACTTCCGGCATATCCGTCTCCGGAATCTTCCGGGTTCCCACATACTGACCGTCTCTCAGGATCGTGATCCGGTCACACAGTTCAAAGATCTCCTCCATCCGGTGGGAAATGTATACGATCGACACGCCCTTTTCCTTAAGGCCCCTTACCACCTCAAACAGGACCTTCGTCTCGCTCTGGGTCAGCGCCGCGGTGGGCTCGTCCATGATGATTACCTTCGCATCCACCATCAGGGCTTTTGCGATCTCAATCATCTGCTGCTGTCCGATCGACAGGGTATTCATCTTCCGGGCCGGGTCAATCTTTACGCCCAGCACATCCAGAATCCGCTTCACCTCGGCCCGCATGGCCTTCGTGTCGCAGATGCCGAATTTGCCGTGAATCTCCTTTCCGAGGAACATGTTCTCTTCCACCGTGAGGTCAAACAGAACATTTAACTCCTGGTGAATAAACACAATCCCGGCCTTCTCCGCCTCCTGCGGATTGTGGTAGGTCACCTCCTGTCCGTCCACGATGACCGTTCCGGAATCCCTGGTATAGACGCCGGTCAGGATCTTCATCAGCGTTGACTTTCCTGCGCCGTTTTCGCCCATCAGCGCATGAATCTCGCCATCCGCCAGTTCAAATCCCGCGTCGCGGAGGACCGGGTTGCCCCCGAATGATTTATTGATTCCACGCATCTCAATCTGCATAAGAACCTCCTAGAATATGCAGCCGGACTGAAGAATAATGTTGGAATAGGGTGTCGTCTCACCGGTGCGGATAACCGCCCTGCATTCCTCCGTCATCCTCTTCAGCTCCTCATGGCTGACAAATACTACCTCGGGCATGCTGCCGTCGTACCGTTCTTTAAAATACGCAAGAACCGCCTTCAGCTGGTCCGGGTTCTGTTCTTTCATCTCCTCTGCCAGGAAGCACTTCTCAATCTTCATATCACCTGCAACGGTTTCGAGCACGTCCATAAAGGCCGGCTGTCCGAACCGGAGTGCAAGGTCGATCCGCTCTGTCTCTTCCGGGACCGGCAGTCCGCAGTCGCCGATGCAGATCTGATCGGTATGCCCCATATAAGAGAGAACGCGGGAAATATCACTGTTCAGTATTCCGTTCTTTTTCATGACCTCACCTCTTCCCGTCTTCCTTCATCGCCTGCGCTACTTCCTCCGCCGTCGGCATGCCGCCCTGGGCTCCGAACTTCTCAGTGGAAAGACTGGCGGCGGTATTCGCATACCGCAGGGCCTTCTCCACAGAATCTCCCATGGCAATGCGGACGCAGAATGCGCCGTTCATGGTGTCGCCTGCCCCAGTGGTATCCGCCACCTTTGCCGGCCGGACCGGAACATTCAGCACCCTTCCGTCCTTTAAGCCCACGGAAACGCCGCGGGATCCCTGGGTGATGACCAGCTTCTCCGGATACTGCAGAAGCATCTCCTCTGCCGTTTTGTCTTCCCCGAAGATCAGACCCGCCTCATGTTCATTCGGCGTAAGCCAGGTCACCTTTTGGATGATCTCAGCCGGAACCTCCGCCGCCGGTGCCGGATTCAGCACCACCGGAATGTTCTTTTCGCTGCAGAGCTCCACAATATAGTGGACCGTATCCAGCGGAATCTCATGCTGAAGCACCACCATATCGTATCCGAGCAGTTCTTCCTTCACGCTGTCTACATATGCCCGGTCCACTCTGCCGTTGGCGCCGGCCACCACGATGATGGTGTTGTCATTCTCTCCGACCGTAATGATGGCAATTCCCGTCGGAACGCCTTCCACCACGCGGATAAACCTGGTATCGACACCATTTGCCCGAAGATTTTCCGTCATCTTCCTGCCATTTTCGTCGTCGCCGACACAGCCGAACATCGCTGTCTCCGCTCCGAGACGGGCCATGGCAACTGCCTGGTTGGCGCCCTTTCCACCGGGAATGTACCGCAGATCATGTCCGGCCAGGGTCTCCCCCTTATGCGGGATCCTGTCCGCAATTACGGTCTGGTCAATGTTGATGCTTCCGACGACCGCAATTCTCATATCCATACCCCCTCCTTTGGAATAATCCGAATCCATACCTTCTATTCTATCACTTTCTAACATTTAATGAAAGATCAAGATCGTAATTATATTCATTATTTCTTGTATATATCTAAAGTATAAAAAAAGAACCGCGCCGGCAGATTTGACTCCGTCGGTGCGGTCAGAAAATGAGGCTGCCGGAAGGAAACCGCAAAGTTCCCCTGCCGACAGCCTCACCGCCACAGAAGTATAAAGGTATATAAATTGATGGTATTTACATTAAATTCCGGCCTCTACTGCCGGAGCGCATCTACCGAATGCTCGCGTCTTCTTTTCTTCGCCGCCGTCCTTTCGGTAATCTCATCAACCAGAAGGAACAGGAGGAAAGATATGCTGAAGCCGCCGAAGAATGTCAGAATCAGGCTCTGATACTTTGCAATCGTCCACGCCTCAAACCAGATAAGCAAAAGTCTTGCCACGGTAAGGCCGATGGCCGTCCAGACAGCCTGCTGCATCGCACGTTTTGCCATAACTGCCGCCTCCGTTTCCGGGGAAAAACACTATCTTTGTTGTG
>DMCD01000262.1:0-1456 GCA_003445895.1 Lachnoclostridium sp.
CGTCCCAGGCTCCGGATGACGCCGCAGTGGTAGAGCATCGCCTCCGACAGCGTCGTCTTTCCGGCGTCTACGTGTGCCAGGATTCCTGCCGTCACTTTTGTCATTCCAGATATCCTCTTTGCCTGCAGTAGGACTTGATCAGCTCCGCTGTCTGATTCAGGTCAAACCGCGTGGTATTGATGGTCAGATCATAATTCTGCATGTTATACCAGTCGCTGTCGGTATAGTATCGGTAATAGCCCTTCCGGTCGTTCTCAATCTTCCGGATGCGCTTCTTGGCCTTCTCTTCGTCGATGCAGTCCACTTCGATAACGCGCTGTACGCGGGTTACGAAATCGGAATAGACAAATACCCGCACCAGCTTCTCCACATCCTCAAACTGGTCCAGGATATAGCCTGCCGCCCGTCCCACGAAGATGCAGGGCTGCTGCTCCGCCAGCTCGTGGATAACCTGGGCCTGGAACCGGAACAGGTTCTCCGGGCTCGTCAGATCATCGTCCGGAGAAGGAACCGTCAGATCCACCGCCCGTCCGCGGGAAAACCAGAGAAACGGGCTCTTCTGCGCCTTTTCATCCGCCAGGCGGAAATACTGCTCTCCGACCGCACTCTTCTCCGATGCAATCCGCATCAGGTCATCGTCATAGAAATTCATCCCCAGCTCTTCGCCCAGCTTCTTTCCGACGATACGGCCGCCGCTGCCATACTCGCGCTCTATCGTAATAATCAGATTCTGAATCCCCATAGTCCGTCCTCCATGAATAGCAATGCCGCCGTCCGAAGGGACGACGGCAGTTATCTCTGTCTACTGTATCGGATTGACATATCCCTCCGAATCTATTGTAACACCAAAGGACAATCCCTGCAATTTCTGAAAAAATGCCTCCCGCTTCGCTTCCGGAAGAACCGCCGTCCTGCCGCCCGAAGCAGCGGCCGGAATCACCTGCAGCGATGTACTTCCGTCCTCCTTAAAGGTGATGCGGCCCAGCATGGTCTCCGGAATGGAGCTGTTGAAAATGAAATTGCCCATGCTGTACAGGATGGGCTTTCCCGCATAATACTCGATCCCCTGCAGAACATGGGGATGCGACCCTATCACGATATCCGCGCCGGCGTCGATGAACTTATGCCCCATCTCCTTCTGGTAATTCTCCGGGACCTGCTTTTTTTCAATTCCCCAGTGAATAGCCACAGCCAGATAGTCGCATTCTGCCTTCGACTTCTGGATATCCGCAATCAGTCTTCCCGGATCATATGCGGAAAGTACGCCCGCATGGGTCGGGCCTGCTGCCCAGCCCGCATCCGGGTAGACCCTTGACCCGGCCAGAATTCCTATCTTTTTTCCCTTCGCTTCCAGAATCACCAGCTGTTCCGCCTCGGCGAGGCCTGCGCCCGCGCCGGTCCGGCGAATTCCCGCCGCATCCAGCAGCGCATTGTTCTGCACAAGCGCTTCCGCCCC
>DMCD01000262.1:1578-2966 GCA_003445895.1 Lachnoclostridium sp.
ATGTGCACCCGGTCCGGGGAAATGCGGAAGGTAAATTCCTTGTCCTTTGCCGGTGTGCCCGCATTGCTGAAGGGGAACTCCTGATTGGCGACAAAGAAATCCGAAGTGCTGACCGCCTCCCGCAGGGTCCCGTCCAGAATCCCGTCCGGGCCGCCCACGCTGTCATAGGCCTGCAGCACATAATCGGAAAAATAGATGTCTCCCGCAAATCCGAGGGTCACATCTCCGGAGATTTCTTCCGGCTCCACCTCTTCGGGCTTGCCGGGGCCAACCCCCGGAATCTGCACGGCGGCCGGGCTTCCGTCGCCCTTATCCTCCGGTTCCGTCGTCTCCGACGCCGGTCCTCCGATGTCCGCCAGATCATCCTCTTCTGCGCTTTCGCCAACTCCTGTCTCTTCCTGTACCGCCGTCGTTTCCTCCGTGGTCCGGGGTGCCTCCGCCGCCCCTTTTCCGGCACCTTTGCTGCCGGGACCTATCAGAAACCAGAATACACCGGCCAGTACCAGGCAAATAATAAGGACCGCCGGAATTATCGGCGGTCCTGAGAATCTACTCTGTCTCTTTCTGCTTCTCTTCTCTGTTCTGTTCTCTTCCGAATAATCCATGGTTTTATTTTGCTTCGGGAGGTACGCATCGTCAAGAAAGCTTTCCTTAAAGGATCTTTACATCTTTTTACATCGTCATGATGATGCCGCCGTCAGCGGCATAAATGGTGGCAACACCCTGGGTGTCGGTGATGACAGTGTCCTTAAATGACGCAATCTCCAGCGCCATCTTTTTTACAAATTCCGCTCTCTCGGGGCAGTTGACATGGGAAATGATAAGACGCCTGGATGCGGTCTCCCCAACCTTTGCCACGGCCAGCTTTACCATCTTCTTAAGGGCCCGGTCATAGCCTCTGTCCTGGGAAATCTTGATGATCTCCCCGTCCTCCGCGCACATCACCGGTTTGATATTCAGCGCCGTGAGAGCCGCCGCGGAAAATCTCGTGATTCTGCCGTTCTTCCAGAGGTGGTCCAGGGTTCCCAGAACAAACCAGGTTTCCATGGAATCCCGGTAGGCCTCCGCCTGCGCGACAATCTCATCAAAGGGGAGATCCTGCTCACAGAGCTCCTGAATGAAAAGGCCGATATTCAGCTCCCCTGAAGAAGCAGACTTGGAATCCACCACATGGATATTCTTAACAGGCCCGTGCTCCTCCTCATACATCTGCTTTGCCACCACCGCGGAATTGTAGGATCCGCTGAGCTTCCCGCTCAGGGTGATCACAAAGATATTGTCGGCATCGCACTCATAGGCCTCTTTGAACAGTGCCGGCGAGGGACAGGCCGTCTTCGGCGCTGTGGGACATTCCCGGACCTTCTGCAGAAAAGACTTCTGATCAAAGG
>DMCD01000219.1:0-883 GCA_003445895.1 Lachnoclostridium sp.
CCTCCGGCGACGTCATCCGCTCCACCGCCAACGGGGAGAGTGTCCCGGAAAACTGGAGCAGCTTCCAGTCCGCCATGCACAACCTCCTCTTCTTCACCTTCGTGGATGCCGGCTACAACTACCAGACCGGACAGTTCCACTCCACCGAGCCCATGAAGCGCATTCGGGCGTCAAACCGGACCTACCGGGAGAATACCGGATTTGTCCTGGACACGAAGCTGATTGTCCCCGACTGGAAGAAGTCCTGGGACTACACCCTGGATACCAAATACTTTGTCTTCTCTGATCCGAAGAACCGGTATCCCGCACTCATGAAAACCCTGGATTCCCTGAGCGCGGAGTACAAGGCCATCGCAGAGTCCGAAGTAAAGAAGGACTACGATATGATGGAGGCTCTCCCGAAGTCCGTCTGGTCAAAGGCGGACCGCAGGTACTGCTACTCCCTCTACGCAGTCGATAACTGGGAGCTGAATAACCGGCTCTTCTCCTTCATGATCTCCGAAGGACACGCCAATTCCCTGGGCGCCGGCGAGTATGGTCACGGCACCTACCGGAATCTCCATTACCTGATCGATACCGAAACCGGCAAGATCTTAAGCTTCGGCGACCTGTTCCGGGACCCGGAAGAAATCGCCGATTTCATCTCCTCGGACATGATCGATTCCTACGGAACCCACAACGACTCCGGAAAACGGGTGCATGCGGAAGACTTCCCCGCCGTCATGCGGAAAGCCGTGACAACGCCCGGCCCGGACGGCATAGGCCTTACCATCGGATACGACCGGATCACCCTCTGGATGCCCCGCTCCATGTTCCCGTCAGAAGATTCCCAGCTGATGGAAGAATACTACTACGACGAGCTGCAGGAGTATCTGGGAGATAC
>DMCD01000219.1:1012-4831 GCA_003445895.1 Lachnoclostridium sp.
TTAATGATTACGCGCCGGCAATTGCATCAGCCGTTCAGCAGCAGCAGGCAGAATACCAGCGTAAACAGAGCGACGGTCTCGGCGATACCGATGACAATGAAGTAGTTCGCCGTACCTTTACCGGTTGCTCCCAGTGCATCTGCGGAGGCAGCAGCGATTCTTCCCTGGAACAGTGCGGAAAGACCGATGGCGAATCCGCCGAAGATTCCGCAGCCGAGAGCCATGCCTGCATCCGGGTTTGCGCTTCTGATGAAGTTCATCAGCAGGAAACCGTAGATTGTCTGTGTAAGCGGTGCACCGGTGAACGCGATCATGATGAAGGGAGCAGGCTTACCTGCAGCGTAACACTTTTTCCATGCACCGACGGAAGACATGCCGGCGAATCCGGCGCCAAATGCAGAACCAGCAGCAGATAAACCAAGGGCTGCAGCCATACCAATAAATGCAAGATTCATAACATTTCTCCTTTGTGTTTTAATTTCCAGCACCCTGAAACCTGGATGCCATGCGAATATTTACTATCACACCTTTTTAAATGGTTCATACGGAATACCGGTCCACTCCAGGCCGACCTGGCCGGAGAATTCCAGTACGTTCAGACGTACGCCGTGAACCACAACCGACAGGAAGCACATTACGATATTGAGCGCATGGCCGATCAGCACTACCACGATTCCGACAATCATCATCGGACCGTGCATGCCTGCCGCAATCCCGTTGAAGCTCTGGGAGATGGCCACGCCTGCCATGCCGACTGCGAACAGTCTGATGTAACTCATAACGTTTCCGAAACAGCTGATGGTGTTCAGAAACTGTGTAAATGCATCCCCGAGTCCTGACTTCAGGCCGTCTCCGAAGGACTTATCCGGCGACATTCCGCCGAACAGCACCACCAGTGCGAAGGCTGCGCCAATCAGCGCAAACACCGGCTTCAGATTGATGTCCTCGTGAATGACAAGATTCAGTGAAAGCATATACATCGCTATAATAGCAATCGTCCAGCCTATGTCGGCAATCCAGGAAAGATCCTTTTCCGGTATCTTCTTTTTGACCGACAGGATGGAGCCCAGGGCCATCTGGATAGCGCCGATCGAGAAGGAGAACTTCATGATCGCATTCTGGGTAACATTTGCTGTCAGGCCAAAATATTCAGGATAGGTTGCTATGCTGGGAATAACCATTTTCTTGAAGAACGGTATGTTCATGACACTTTCCATACCGAACCAGGTTCCGGTTACCGCGCCCCATATAATAGTTGCAATGGATAATACATAGAGGAGGAAGCTCACGTTGGTGACCTTCTTCTCTTTTACGGTGAGTGCGATGGTTCCGAGAAGAATCAGCACGCCGTAGCCGCCGTCGCCGATAATCATGGCGAAGAACAGCACGAAGAACAGGAAGAACCACAGGGAAACATCCTGCTCCCGGTATCCCGGCAGAATGCCGAGAATGTCGAATACCGGCTTGATGAGCGCCGATACCTTGTTGTAGCGGATTTTGGTGGGAATCTGGTCATCATCCTCCGAAACGTCCTCTACCGCCCAGGCACAGTTCATGGCGTCCGCCTTCGCCTTAAAGGGCTCCAGGTCCGCCTCCGGAATGTATCCGGTGAGCCAGACGAAATCTTCGTCGCTCTGTGCTGTGGCGCTTGCCGCGGAATAGTTCATATCATTCCGGGCTTTTAACATCTGGTCATTGAAGCTGTCCTCGTAAACCGAAGCTTTCCGGAGTTTTTCATCGCAGACTGCGATCTCCTTCGTGCAGGCCTCGATCTGCTCCTTCAGCTCCGAGACGCTCTTCTCCGGCAGCACGAACTCCGTTGCCGGAATGGTCGGGGGAAGCGTTCCTATGACCGCCACCGTATCCATCTTGTCGACGGAGGAGAGGCGGATGAGCCGGATGTTCTCGTCATTAAGCGCATCCTGAAGCTCTTTTGCTCCCAGCCGGTAGAAGTGGAAGTCAAATCCTTCCTCCTTCAGCTCCTTGACCTCCTGCGGTGAAAAATCACCCCAGGCGGATATTCTGTCCAGCTCTGTGTTGGCGGCGCCGATGGTCTGGCTGAGGGCCGCCTTCTGTTCCAGCGCATCCAGTACCTCCCGGTACATACCGGCAAACTCCTCATCACTGAGAATGGGTGCCTTTTCTTTTGCTTTCGGGTCGGCGTACTCTTTCAGAGCGTTGGCCGTTTTCGAAAGTGTCTGGAACTGTTCGCTGATATTACGATCTGCGTTTTGTTTTTCTGCGAGATGCATGAGCCCCACTTCGCGAAGCCCGTCTAACATCTCTTCTTTCCGGGAGGCAGACGTAACGATGTGAACCAATTTCATTTTTTCAATCATCGCTATACCTCCACTAATTTCTTCTTCGAGATCTTGCCTCGGACAACGGCGGCCGTCTGCTGATCTCCGAGATATACCTGGATGACGCGGATATTTTCCTTTGCCTCAGGTATCTTGACCTTCTCAAAGAGGTTTACTCTCTGGGAGGTCGTCCGGAGCTCTGCTTCCAGAAGCTCTGTCTGTTTGCGGAGCGTCGCACAAATGGCGTCCAGTCTGGCAATCTCACGAAGCTTAAAAACTGCAGTGTCAACCCAAAGCGGATATTCGTCCACATCGTAGTCGATATCCTTGAAGGTCAGCTCTTCGAAGGCGGGGATGGTGACGCCGGCGATATTTTCCTCTTTGGTAACCACCCGGTCGGGCTGAACCAGCTTGTCCAGCTTTAATCCGTCTTCAAAAATCTCATTCTCTCCGAATACAGCCACCCAGTCATCCAGGTCGCCGATCATCTTCACCCGCTCTGTTTCCTGCTGCTCCAGGTCCGCGCGAATCTTCATGATAACGGACTGAAGCTGCTGCTTTTTGAGCTGCAGTGTGGGGAGATAGCGTTCGAACTGCTTCAGGTTGTCCTTCTGCTTTTTCAGTTCATTCTTTGTAAGTTTGATAGCCATAGACACGCTCCTTTTTACTGCAAAGCATCTTTATTCGGCCATCTCTCCTGGATCAGACTCGACTTAAGGCCGGTCTCGTTAGGTTCAAAGCAGTCTGCAAGGATAACCCATCCCAGATCAAGCGCATCCTCCAGTGAAATATTCACGCTGAGGTCCATCATCTTTGACTCAAACAGTTCGCCGTACTTCAGGAGCTTGTCATCCCACTCGGTCATCAGGAAGCCCATGGACTTCTTCTCAAGACTCTCCTTGTACTGGGCATACAGACGAATCATACCGTCCATGAGGGCACGGTGGTCATCTCTGGTCTTGCCGTTGACGTTCTGTTTCAGACGGGACAGGGAACCGAAAGGTTCGATGTGTCCGGACTTCAGGTAGTACTGCCCTTCCGTGATGTATCCGGTGTTATCGGGAACCGGATGGGTTACGTCATCGCCCGGCATGGTGGTAACGCCGAGAATGGTGATGGAACCCGCGCCCTCGATATCCACGGCCTTCTCGTATCTGGAAGCAAGGCAGCTGTACAGGTCGCCGGGGTATCCTCGGTTGGACGGCACCTGCTCCATCGTGATGGCCATTTCCTTCTGGGCATCGGCGAAGTTCGTCATATCTGTCAGAAGGACAAGGACTTTCTTTCCTGCAAGGGCAAATTGTTCCGCTACCGCCAGGGACATATCCGGCACCAGGGTGCACTCTACGATAGGATCCGCTGCGGTATGAATGAACATAACCGTGTGGCTCATGGCGCCGCCCTTTTCCAGGGTGTCGCGGAATTCCATGTAGTCATCGTACTTAAGGCCCATGCCGCCGAGAACGATGACATCAACCTCGGCCTGCATGGCGATTCTCGCCAGCAGCTGGTTGTAGGG
>DMCD01000219.1:4911-8181 GCA_003445895.1 Lachnoclostridium sp.
GAGAAGATCGGCAGCTTCTGGCTCTCGACCAGGGTGTTGAACACGTCGATCATCGGAATACCGGTACGAATCATGTTCTTGGGAAGAATACGCTTCGCCGGGTTGAACGACGGTCCGCCGATGGGAATCATGTTTTCTGTAAGAGCCGGACCGTTGTCTCTCGGAACGCCTGCACCGTCAAATATGCGGCCCAGAAGGTGATCCGAGAAGGAGATCATCATCGGTCTTCCCAGGAACTTTACCGGATCCGTGGTGCTGACACCCTGCGCTCCGGCGAAGACCTGAAGGGAAACCTTGTCTCCGTCCAGCTTGATAACACTCGCGTAACTGTCACCGACGAGAGCCAGGTCGCCGTTGCGGACGCCCGGTGCGCGCACGGTAACTACGTTACCGACAATCGATTCAATCTTTGTATATACTTTCTGCATATCGCCCGGACCTCCTAGTCAACAGCTCTTGACATGTAAAAGTCAAGAATCTTCTGTTCTTGCTGCTCGAACTCAGGCGTTTCGAACTCGAAGCCGTGCCAGTCAAGGAATTCCTGTCTGAGCTGGTTGAAGAAAGCTCTGATATCCTTCTTGTCGGTGATATCATAGGTCTTCACCAGGGCATCATAAAGCCGGTCAAACTCTCTCCGCTGTCTTTCCGGCGGATCGGCCGCATCGATCGGGTCGAAGGAGTTCTGCTGCAGATAGACAGAGTCGAGAAGTTCTCCCTTCTGATACATGATATAGTCTTCGCTGGAAGTACCTTCCTCACCGACAACCTTCATCATCTGGTTAATCTCGGTGCTGCGGATCAGCATGCCGCGGGCCTCATTCACGCGGTCCATATCGACAACGCCTTTGTACTTTGACCAGGAATCTACAGGGTGAATTGCCGGGTACTTACGGGCATCCGAACGCTCTCTTGCAAGACCGTGGAATGCGCCGACAACCTTCAGGGTTGCCTGGGTAACCGGCTCCTCGAAGTTACCGCCGGCCGGTGATACGGTACCGCCGATGGTGATGGAGGCGATGGTTCCGTCGTCCAGGCGGACCTTTCCGGCTCTCTCATAGAAGGCTGCGATGGTGGACTCCAGGTAAGCCGGGAAAGCTTCCTCGCCCGGAATCTCTTCCAGACGTCCGGACATCTCACGCATGGCCTGTGCCCAGCGGCTGGTGGAATCCGCCAGCAGGAGGACGTCGAGGCCCATCTGCCGGTAATACTCCGCCAGGGTAACAGCCGTGTAGCAGGATGCTTCACGGGCGGCAACCGGCATGGAGGAGGTGTTGCAGATGATGATGGTTCTCTCCATCAGCGAACGGCCCGTCTTCGGGTCGGTCAGCTCCGGGAACTCCTTCAGAACCTCAACAACTTCGCCGGCACGCTCTCCGCAGGCAGCAACGATAACGACGTCAACGTCGGAGTTCTTGGCCTGCATGTGCTGAAGTACCGTCTTTCCGGCGCCGAAGGGTCCCGGGGTACAGAAGGTACCGCCCTTGGCCACGGGCAGGAAGGAATCGATACAGCGAATCTTGGTGACAAGGGGCTCGGTCGGGCGAAGCTTCTCGGCATAGCACTTCACGGCCTGCTTGATGGGCTGTGTGAAGATCATGGAGAGTTCCTTCTCCTCACCCTTGCTGTTTTCAATGACACAGATGGTGTCATGGACATTGTAAGTGCCCTTTTCCTTGATGGACTTAACTGTCCAGTCCGCACCCTTCAGGGTGAACGGAACCATAATGTGGTGGGTGAACAGTCCTTCCGGAACCGTACCCACGGTGCTTCCGGCCTTTACGGAATCACCTGCGGCAACTGTCGGTGTGAATTCCCAGTCGCGATCCGGGATTGCATCCAGATACACGCCTCTTTCCAGGAAGAAACCGCACTGTTCTGCCAGCTGCGGAAGGGGGTTCTGCAGACCGTCATATACCTGTGTCAGCAGACCAGGGCCCAGATCCACACTCATGAGTTCTCCTGTGAACTCAACCGGGTCACCGACCTTGATACCATTCGTCATTTCGTAGATCTGCATGCTGGCCACGCCGTCGTTGATACGGATAACCTCGCCCTTCAGGCGCTTATCATCAACGAGAACATAACCTACCTCGTTCTTGCGGACAGAGCCATCGAAATTAACTTTGATAAGGTTGCCGTTGACGCCGGCCACATATCCTGTCTCTGTTTTCATATAACACTCCCGTTACAAACTGTATACCTGCTGCTGTATCCCGTCGAAGAGAGACTGGAACTGTGTCTTGCCCTTCTCCTGTTCGAAGCAGGAGAGACGCTCCAGCAGCTTTAATTTGATTGCATATCCGAACAGCACATAGTCGTCGAACATATGAAGGCCTACCAGTGTGTCAAGATTCTCAAACTCGTACTCGAGAAGAATCCGCTCCGCTTCCAGTGGATTTTTCGCTGTAAGCGCTGACTGGACAACCTGGGAAATGAATCCGTCCTTATCATATGCCGATGAGTAGGTCCGTCCGAGATTGATACTCCTCTGATAGCTCAGCTCTTTATTCAGCATGTCATAGAAACGGGCCCATTCTTCCACAAGCGGTCCTTCTTTCGAAGAAAGCGTCAGATTCTGCAGAATTTCATAATCCTTGTCGCTCACATTTCCTTCGCAGCAGGACAGAAACTCGCTGTAGCTGAGCGGCATTTCCCCGTCCACTCTCAGTTCCGGCAGGCTTGCTATCAGATAATAGTAAGAACCCACGCTGCACCTCCTTTACTGGAAGTCCAGGTTTCTGAAATACGGCATCAGCATCTCCATGATAGCGTCATCGGAGCAGTCAAAATATCCTGAACCGTCTTTGGCGGCAAGCCGGAATCCGTGCGGAATTCCCTTGGTGGGCTTGATCTCCAGGCCTTTCTTGATTTCCTCGGCCAGCTCGGACTTCAGTTCATCCGTAACCTCAGAGACCTCTGCGGTATAAGCGGCGATATCCTCGCCTGCAACCGCGGCGCGGATCAGCTTTCCGAGAGCCTCTCCGTTCATATTCTTCCGGATATCCGCCGCAAGAATCTTCTCAAACTCTGCCTGAATCTCAGCCTTGAAGGACAGAACCGCATCCCGCTTTGCCTGTTCGGCACTGACGAGTGCGCTCTCCCGAAGGATGGAGATTTCCTTCTCCGCTCCGTCTTTATACTGCTGTGCTTCAGCCTTTCCGTCGGCAACAATAGAATCAGCCTTCTTCTTTGCTTCCGCAATGATGGATTCTGCTTCTTTATTCGCCGCCTCTATCCCCTCTTTACGAATTGAGGAAACAAGGTTTTGAA
>DMCD01000073.1 GCA_003445895.1 Lachnoclostridium sp.
ACGGTCACCCTGCGGGCGAACCAGAACGTAACCGGTCTTGCCATGACCACCTTCGGCGTAGGCTTCGGCAACTTCTTCGGCGGATCGCTCATCAAGCTGACCGGCGCCGATGTGCCGTCCATCGCACTGTCGGCCACCTCCAATGTGTTCCGCAAATCGCTGCCGATGGCGAATTCCACCGGCTGGTTCGGAACCATATTCCTTTCCTACGGATTCCTGGCCTATGTGGCCATCGTGGTATCCCTGATTGCCGCCTACATCCTGAAGTATACCCGCACGGGCCTTCATCTGCGGGCGGTGGGTGAGAATCCCGCGACGGCGGACGCGGCCGGCATCAACATCACCCGCTACAAGTACGCGGCAACCTGCCTGGGATGCATGATCGCCGGGCTGGGCGGCCTCTACTACGTCATGGACTACGCCTGCGGCGTCTGGTCCAACGACGCCTTCGGCGACAGAGGATGGCTGGCCATCGCGCTGGTTATCTTCACCATCTGGCGTCCGAATGTGGGAATTCTGGCTTCCATTCTTTTCGGCGGCCTCTACATTCTCTACCTCTTCATTCCCACGGGAGTGAATCTGGCAGTCAAGGAGCTCTACAAGATGCTTCCCTACCTGGTAACCATCGCGGTGCTGATTCTCACCAGCATCCGCAACAAGCGGGAGAATCAGCCGCCGGCAAGTCTGGGACTGCCCTATTTCCGCGAAGAACGCTAAATACACACAAATTATTACTGACTTTGGTTCGCACGCCCCCGACCGGACGGAGGGGGCGTGTGTACTGCTTATGGGAGAAATGATTATGGAGAACTTTTTTCATCTGAAGGAGCGGGGAACGGATGTCCGCACCGAGTGCATCGCAGGTCTGACCACATTCATGACCATGGCGTATATTCTGGCGGTCAACCCCAGCATTCTGGGCGACTGCGGCATGGACCGGGGCGCGGTATTTACCGCCACGGCACTGGCTTCGGCGATAGCATCCGTCTGTATGGCGCTGTTCGCAAACCTTCCCTTTGTCCTCTCTGCCGGCATGGGATTAAATGCCTACTTCGCCTACAGCGTGGTCATCGGCATGGGATACAGCTGGAACGTGGCGCTGGCCGCCGTATTTACCGAAGGCCTGGTGTTCGTGGTGCTGTCTCTGACCAACATCCGCGAAGCCATCTTTAATGCCATTCCCGGAACCCTCAAGGTGGCGGTATCCGTCGGCATCGGACTCTTCATCTGCATCATCGGACTGAAGAATTCCAACGTGGTCGTGGACAGCTCCACCCTGATCGGCCTGATTTCTTTCTCCGGCTGCGTGGCGGACGGTACCATGAGCTCCATGGGCATCTCTGCGCTGCTGTCTCTCATCGGCATTCTGATCACGGCGGTTCTGGTAATCAAGAACGTGAGAGGAAATATCCTTCTGGGCATTCTTCTGACCTGGCTTCTCGGCATCCTGTGCCAGCTTGCGGGTCTGTATGTGCCGAACCCGGAGATGGGCTTCTACAGTGTCATCCCGGCCGGAATCATTTCCCTGCCCCAGTCCATGGCGCCTACCTTCCTGAAGATGAGCCTGGACGGCGTAAAAGTCCTGGATTTCGTTGTTGTGGTATTCGCCTTCCTCTTTGTGGATATCTTCGATACGCTGGGAACACTCATCGGCTGTGCCACCAAGGCTGACATGCTGCAGGAGGACGGAAGCCTTCCCGGCATCCGCGGAGCTCTGATGGCCGATTCCGTCGGCACTATCGTCGGCGCCTGCTGCGGCACCTCCACCATAACCACCTTCGTGGAATCCTCCGCAGGTATCGCGGAGGGCGGCAGAACCGGACTGACTTCCGTGGTGGCAGGCGGATTCTTCCTGCTGTCCCTGCTGTTCTCGCCCGTGTTCCTGACCATTCCTTCCTTCGCGACCACACCGGCGCTGGTCATCGTGGGCTTTATGATGATGCAGCAGGTGGGCCGTCTCTCCTGGGACAATGTGCTCGAAGGCATTCCGGCTTTCATCTGCATCTGCGCAATGCCCTTCACCTCCTCGATTTCCGAGGGCATTGCCTTTGGCATCATCTCCTGGACGGTGCTTCATGTGGCATGCGGCAAGGCAAAGGAGCTTACGCCGCTCATGTATGTGCTGAGCGTGCTGTTTGTGCTGAAATACATATTCCTGTAAAGTTCATCAGAGAAAAGGGTCTGCGAATCCGCAGAAAAGGAGACTGTTATGAAGCAGCTGACATTTGAGGATCCGACCATATACATCGCAGAAGGCGCCCGCATCGTGGGCAATGTGACCCTGGGCGCCCGGACGGGCGTCTGGTACAACGCGGTGCTGCGGGGGGATATCACCTCCATCACCGTGGGGGAAGACTGCAACATTCAGGACAATGTGGTGATCCACGGAGATGAGGTATACGATGTCCGCATCGGCGACCGGGTTTCTGTGGGACACAGCAGTATTGTCCACGGCTGCACCATCGACGACGGGGCGGTCATCGGGATGGGTTCCATCATCCTGAACGGCGCCCATATCGGAAAGGGCTGCCTTATCGGTGCCGGTTCCCTGGTCACCAAGAATACGGTGATCCCGGACGGGGCGCTGGCCTTCGGCCGCCCGGCGAAGGTTGTCCGCATCATGGATGAGAAAGAGGCGGAATACAACACCCTCAACTGGAAGAAATACCGGGAGCTGGCGGAGAAAGCCCTGAAAGAGCGGTAAGTTTCGGCAGTTTGCTCAGATATTTGTTTTTTTAAAAGAACAATATAGACAAAAAGGCCATTGCATTTTTGTGCAAAAGTGATATAACTCAGTGAATGACGGTTATCAGGCAGGATAGGACCGTTTTCACTGAGTTATTCATTTTCCTGCAATTTCCGGGACTGGAAATACCCGGACAGAAAAGAGAGGAACTGCAAATGTCTGTACCTGCATGGCTCTGCATTCCCTTTGTGGGACTGCTGTTGTGCGTAGCTTTATTTCCCATCGTGAAACCGGAATGGTGGGAGAAGAATGAACCCCTGGCGGTGGCCTTCTGGTCTGTGCTGGTGGTTGTGCTCTTTGCCGTTTACTTCGGGCCCCATGCGGCTGCGGAGACGGTGCTGGAGTGCTTTTTTAACGATTACCTGACCTTTATCATCCTGCTGTTCGGTCTCTACTGCGTATCGGGCAACATCACCTTCGAGGGTGACCTGGCCGGTTCTCCCTGGGTAAACGTGGTTCTCCTTTCCATGGGAACCGTGCTGTCCAGCTGTATCGGCACCACAGGTTCCAGTATGCTGATGGTGCGTCCGGTGCTGAAGATGAATTCCTGGCGCAGGAGAAGAAGCCATATCATGATTTTCTTCATCTTTATGGTTTCCAATCTGGGCGGCAGCCTCACCCCGGTGGGCGACCCGCCGCTCCTCATGGGCTTCATGCGGGGCGTGCCCTTCTTCTGGAGCCTGCATCTTCTGCCGGTCTTTCTGTTCAACATGACGGTGCTGCTGTTCATCTTCTATCATATTGATAAATGGGAGTACCGGAAGGACATCGCCTACGGAAGAAAGCCGGATATCAGCAAACCGGGAACAGAGCTTAAGATTGGAGGTCTGCACAACCTGGCATTCCTCCTCATGATTGTGGCTGCGGTAATTCTCAGCGGAACCCTGCCGTCTCTTCCGGCATTCCAGGATGCAGAGGGCGCGGTCCGGGGCATTCACCTCATGAGCGAGGTGACGCTGGGGTGGCCGGCAGTGATTGAAATTGTCATCATTCTTCTGGCTGCCTGGCTGTCCTTTAAAACCACGGACGAGAGCCTGCGCCGGCAGAACCACTTTACCTGGGGCGCCATAGAAGAGGTGGCGGTGCTGTTCGTCGGCATCTTCCTGACCATGCAGCCGGCCCTGATGCTGCTGAAGTCCATGGGTCCGGAGATGGGCCTCACAAAGCCCTATGAGATGTTCTGGGCCACGGGTCTTCTGTCCAGTTTCCTGGACAACACGCCCACCTACCTGGTGTTCCTCACCACGGCGGGAACCCTGGGCTTTACCGAGGGCATTGCCACATCGCTCGGGGTGGTGCCGCAGCAGATGCTGATGGCTATTTCGGCCGGCGCCGTGTTCATGGGCGCCAACAGCTATATCGGCAATGCGCCGAACTTCATGGTGAAGACCATGTCAGTGGAAAATGGTATCGCCATGCCGTCGTTTTTCGGTTACCTGAAGTGGTCCTTCGGGATTCTGATACCGGTGTTCCTGCTGGATACCCTGCTGTTTTTCCGATAAGGAGGTGAGCTGATGGGCGAAGAGAAAAAGAATACAGAACCTGTCGTCCTTCCGGAGCAGAAGACACAGGACGAGATCTATGAGGAAGCGCTGGAGAAGGCGAAGCAGAAGACGGCGGAGCGGGAAGCCAGAGAAGCAAAGCAGAGAGTATACTATACCCAGCTGGCCGGGCAGATTTACGATCTGGATGAGAAGGTTGTGGAGACCCTGGGGTCTTCTCTGGGCCGGGTCTTCAACCACGACAGAGAGCGCTGCATCGCCAACATGGTGCACGCCATGGAGGAGCGGCCGGACGAGCATATCGTCCGCAGTGAGGTTGCCCTCATCGGCAATATGGCCCGGACCATTCAGGACCGGCAGGCCCGCCGGGAGATCATGAGCGAGTACGACGACATCATGCACAAGCTGATGCGTATTTCCCGCGGTTTCTCCAACACCAGCATTCTGGACCGGAAGAGAGCACGGCTCAATTCCATGACCCTGGGAAACCGGTTCCGCGACAAGAATCACCTGATCATCTGCATCAGCCGTACCTACGGATCCGGCGGAAACAACATCGGGTTCGGCCTGGCGGATGCCTTAAAGATCAACTATTACGACGCGGAGATCTTCAATTCCGTGCTGAAGAGGCTGGAGGCGGAGCAGGACGGCGTCGAGGACGACCAGGGCTATGCCGGCCTGGAAGTGACCCAGACGGCCAATCCGGGCATGTCCCAGTACCGGGATTCTCTGACCTTCCGGCAGAAGGCCGGCAAGATCTTCCGCTATCACGGCCTGCCCAGAAGAGACGCGGTCTTCTTCAACCAGAGCGAGCTGATCGTTGACATGGCGAAGGAACAGGACTTCGTTGTCATGGGCCGCTGTGCCGACGTTATTCTCCGGAATAACCACATTCCTCACATCAGTATCTTCATCACGGCCCCCTTCGAGAAGCGGGTGCACCGCATGATGGAGATCAACAACGTGGATGAAAAGCACGCAAGGCAGCAGTTAAAGCAGGTAGACCACGAACACGCCAGCTACTATCACTACTACACGGGACTCAAATGGGGCAAGCCCAACCACTACGATGTGTGCATCAACAGTGCAAGCTACGGCATCCAGGGGTCCATCGATTTCATCATCAATATGCTGAAGGCGAATAATGTAAGGCTGCCCCATGCGGTGACAAGATAAAGGTAATTCCGCCGCGGTGTGTGCTTCCATGGCAGAACATATTCATTTCGGCCCGTTCCTTTACAGGACGGGCCGTTTGCGTTATGATAAGGCGGTAATATTATATTATTCTGCGCGGGGTGTCGAAGCGGCGCAAAGGATGCGGCGGCTTCGGTGAAAAGGGAAGCGGGTGAAAGTCCCGCACGAACTCGTCACTGTAATGAGGGAGTTTCGGTCCGGGGCGGCGGTGCCGTCCGGAAGGCCACTGGGAGAGGAAACTGCCGGGAGGGCAGATATCCATTTCCGGGAAGGCGGACAGAAATGCAGAGCTCTGAGTCAGGAGACCTGCCCGGCGCAGCAGAAGAACGGGCACCTGGTGTGCCCGGCAGTATCCGAACGAGGATAGGATAGGAGGACAAGATGAGAAAGACAGCAAAGAATCTGACAGCAGCCGTGCTGGCTGCAGCGATGGGCGCCATGATGCTTGCAGGATGCGGAAGCAGTCAGCCGGCACAGACAGAGGCGGCCGCGGAGACGGAAGCAGCGGCAGAGACTGCCGCGGAATCTGCAGAACCGGCAGCAGAGAGTAGGGAAGCAGCGGCGGAAGCGGCACCGGAGATTCTGGTGGTCAGCTTCGGCACCAGCTACAACAGCTCCCGCAGCATTACCATCGGCGGCATCGAGAGCACCATCCGGGAGACATTTCCCGAATATACGCTGCGGCGCGCATTTACCGCCCAGACCATTATCGACAAGCTGAAGGACCGGGACGGCATCGTCATCGACAATGTGGAAGAGGCCCTGGACCGGGCGGCAGACGAGGGCGTAAAGACGCTGATCGTGCAGCCGACGCACCTGATGAACGGCTTCGAGTACACCGACCTGAAGGAGCTGCTGGAAGAGAATCAGGATAAATTCGATAAGGTGGCCCTGGCAGACCCGCTGCTGACGACGGACGAGGACTATCAGGCGGTGGCGCAGGCCATGACGGCAGTCACGGCAGAATACGATGACGGCGAGACAGCCATCGTCTTCATGGGACACGGCACCGAGGCAGAGTCCAACGCGGTCTATGGAAAGATGCAGGAGGTCCTTGCCGGCGCCGGTTTTGAGAATTACTATGTAGGCACCGTAGAAGCGACCCCAACCGTGGAGGATGTGCTTTCTGCAGTTAAGGAAAAGGGAACCTATAAGAAAGTGGTTCTCCGCCCGATGATGG
>DMCD01000145.1:0-708 GCA_003445895.1 Lachnoclostridium sp.
GGATCCCGGGATATTCTCCCTCCTCCGGAAGCTTTGCCATAAGGCCTTCTGCCCGGTATCCCTCTTTCCGAAGCTTCTCCATACCTGCCTGCAGAATCTCGGCCATGTTATGGTCCATCCTGGCACAGGCTGCCGCATACTGTCCATAGGGGCCCGACCGGAGATAGCCCGCAATCCGCACCGGAAGGCGGAGTAAAACCACAATTCCCTGCTGCATCGAAGGCTCTTCCGTAAGCCAGGAAAGTCCCGCAGCCGCGCCGGCCCGCTCCGCGCCGTTATATTTCAGATATTCCAGCAGTTCTTCTGTATTCATCGCGTATTCTGCCTCCCTCTGCTGTACTGAGTATACCTTATTTTCCTTCCATTTGTCCATATATGCACCGCGCCGCCCCAGGCCGTGCAGAGGATCGTCGTCCCGGCATCACGAAGGCGATTGATGGTTTCCTCTGCCGGATGTCCGTAGGGATTCTCCTTCCCGCAGGAGATCACCGCAAGCCCCGGCCTATAGGTTCTGAGAAATGCCTCCGATGTGGATGTTCCCGACCCGTGATGGGCTGTCTTCAGCACGCTGAGCATCCCCCGCTGCTCAGCCTCATCCCGGAGAATTCTCTCCTCTTCCGCCGCGCCGATATCTCCCGTAAGCATCATCCGGAATCTCCCGTATTCTGCAAGAAATACCAGGGAATGGGCGTTTCTGTCAGGAGAGCC
>DMCD01000145.1:873-7005 GCA_003445895.1 Lachnoclostridium sp.
CCCGCTCAGCCGCCGCGTTCTCCAGCATGCCATATGCCTCATCTCCTTTTCCTGCGGCCGGCATTACCAGCGTATCTGCCTCCACATCACGGCATTCCTCCAGAAGGAAACGTATCCCGCTTACATGGTCCTCATCGGCGTGACTTACGAGAATATAATCCAGGTGGGAGGTGCCAAGGCACTGCAGCGCAGGCAGAAGCCGCATTTCCCCGAGGTTCTTTACATCCGAGCTTCCGCAGTCCGAAAGAATTGCATGATCGGCGGTGCGCACAAGAAGTCCGTCTCCCTGTCCCACATCCAGAAACCAGAGGTCCAGTCCCCGGACCGGGTGCCAGAGGAGAATTAAGAAGGCAGCAATGATGCAGAGGCACTTTCCGGAGCGGGATGACACCGGTCCCCGAATTCTTCCCCACATCCCTTCGTCCGGAACCCCCGTCCTGCTCCCGATACCGAATGCCATCCAGAGCAGCAGATAGAACAGGACAATTCTCCACAGGGAAGGCCGCCCCGGGACAAGCTGGGCAAAGGGAATCCTTCCCGTCCATTCACAGAGCCTCCGGTACAGAAGGAAGATATAGTGGCAGGGTCCCATGGCCATCCGTGCCAGCCGGAATACCCCTGCGGAGGCGCCGGAACATCCCCACAGCATTGCCGCCCGGGACAGACTCCAGAGACCGACGGCGCAGATGGCGCTTCCCGCCGCGTAAGCCAGCAGCGGAATCACGGCCAGATTTAAGAGGAATGCCAGAACCGGCAGCCGGAAATAGTGCCACAGCGTAATGGGCATCACAAAGAGCTGCAGGAAGAGAGAAACCCGCAGCGGCGCAGGAATCTGCCGCTTCTCCTCTTCCCCGGTAAAGAGCCTCGCCCTGTGTTCTTCCTTTTCCAGATCCCCCAGAATTCCGATGGCAAGCACGGCGCCGAAGCTGAGCTGCAGTCCGGAGGAAAAGAGCAGCCAGGGAGAATGGACCGCAAGCAGAAGAAGCGCCAGTCCCCAGGCGGACAGCATGTCATAGCCTCTCCCCGGTATCGCTGCCGCGATACGGCATCCCACCATAAACACGGCCCGGAAGACGGAGGCGCCGAATCCGGTTATGGTTCCGTAGAGCAGAAGGAGAAGCCCCGTAACGAAGCCGGCGCCTGCATACCCTGCGCCTGCCTGCCGGAACAGCTCATAGACGGTAAGCCCGATGAGAGACACGTGCAGGCCGCTGACGGCCAGAATGTGGCTGATGCCATTGTCCCGGAAGAGCTTCTGCAGGTCGTCCTCCAGCCCGCTTCTGTCGCCCAGAAGAAGGGCGCGGCAGATGGCCGCATCCTCCTCTGTGCAGATTTTCCCGAAGCCCCGGGAGAGGAATGCTCTCGCCGGGTCTGCCATCTGCAGCGCCGGGCTTTTTGGCGACGCCCGCTGCGACACCGAAATGCGGTCTGCCAGAAGGCGGTACCGCACCCCCTGCCCCCGGTAATGCATCCGGAAATCAAACTGTCCCGGGTTGGCCGCCTCCTCAAACAGCGAAAGCATTCCGATGGCCAGGACCCGGTCTCCCGGGGCCGGGATTTCGCTGCAGTCCTCTTCTTTTACCGAAAGCCGTACCTTCGATGCCGTCTGCTCCCCGTCGATTAAGACCTCCGACAGAAGAAGAGTAAGCTTTCCATCTTTTTCCTCCACCCGATCGGTGAGCCCCAGAAGGCGCACTCCCCGCCGGGAGCCATTTTCCTCCAGCAGCTGTTCTGCAGGCTCCTTTGCCATGGCGCCATGCATCCGGAATGCGCCCGATAAGAAGAGAAGAAAGAGTATCAGGATTCTTCCCGCTGCCTTCTCGGATATCCCTTCCCCGGTCCGCAGATAAGCTGCCGCAGGCAGGGCAGCCCCCGCAATAAAAAAGAGCGCCGGCAGAAAAAAGGGCATACCTGTCCCCTCTGCCGTCGCTCCGTCTGCCAGGTAAGCCGCAACCTCTCCAAGTACAAAGGCCCCTGCAATCCAGATCATTGGTCTCTTTATGATGTTTTCTCCTGTGTCTTCCTCCGGTCCCTTATCTGCCCGGAAGGATATAACTCTCGTTTCTGTCCAGCGGTTCCGATAAGCTGATGGAATGGAACGGAACGTCCGCCGTTCCTCCGATGGTAATCTGCACCCGGTTCACCGTCTTCAGGGCCGTGAGGGAATCAACGATGGCGTAGACCGGAATATAGTCTGCCACCGTGAGCTCCGCAGCCGCAAAGGTACTGTCCAGATTCACATAGCAGATCCCGTCGGTATTCGAGACGCCCAGCACCCTGGTATCCTTCGGGATCACTGCCGTTCCTCCGGCCTGGGGGCCCGCCAGCAGCTGATCCACCACCAGTTTTTCCATAGATGTGCTCATGTTGTGGACGACCTCCCGCTCCTCGGGAACCAGCGATGTACCGGACTCGTCCGCAAAGTACAGGGTCAGCTCCACCCGCTCAAAGTCGTTGACATTCGCGATGCTGTAGACGAAATCGCTTCCGGCAAATGCGCCCACCGGGTTTCCCGCGTCATTCTGCAGCGGCTGTCCGTCGCAGCTGATGCTGATATAGTCCACCCCCGGAATCTGGGTAAGGGTTCGCGCCAGTGCCGCCCGGCACATGATCTCCCGCTCCCTGGTCATGTTGTAATAGGACTTGTCGAAATTCAGCGTCAGCACATTGTTCTCAAGAAACAGATAGGCGAGCTTTGTCTCTGCGGGAAGCGCGGCCTGATAGTCGCTGTTTCCGGGCTTTTCGCCCATCTCTCGGAAGATTTCCTCCGCCAGCTTCTCCGTATCGGTCTCCTCTGTTGAGTATATCACATTTTCCAGTGCCATGCCCGTCGAATTCAGATAATAAATGGCGTAATCGCCCTTCGCCGGGTCCGGCAGCCTTGTCTCCTTTTCCCCGCAGCCGGACAGCACAAGGCAGAGCACCGGCAGCAGGAATATCCGCATTCCGCGCAGATACTTCCGGATTCTTTCAAGCATTTTTACTCCTCCCGGCAGCGCTACTGCGCGCTCATATCAATATAGTTTAACGGTATCCGCACGGTAAAGGTGGTTCCGGTTCCTTCCTCGCTCTTAAGCCGGATGGCGCCGTGATGCAGCAGAATAATGTTCCTGGTTATGGCCAGGCCCAGTCCGGTTCCGCCGCTCTCCCGGGATCTCGCCTTATCCACCCGGTAAAAACGTTCAAACACATGGGGCTGGAATTCCGTCGGGATACCGATGCCATTGTCCGAAACCTCAATATAAAAGAACTTATGGTCTGCGTCCAGCGAAACCCGGACCCATCCCTCTTCCCGGTTGTACTTGATGGCATTCTCCACCAGGTTGGTGACCGCCAGGGTAAACTTGACCTCATCCAGGTCGGCCCTGACCTCCCGGATGCTCTCGTAGGAAAGCTCAATGTTGCGCTTTCTCGCGATGGGCCGGAGTCTCCGGAGCACATCCTCCACCAGGGCATTGACCGATACCGACGTGATGGTCAGATCCGGGGAGGAGCGGTCCATGCGGACCAGTGTCAGCAGGTCATCGATAATCTTCGCCTCCCGGTCGATCTCCCGGGAAATGTCTTCCATAAATTCCTGGTACAGCTCCACCGGCGGATTGTCCATGCCCATCAGCGAATCTGCCAGCACCCGGATAGAAGTGATCGGCGTCTTCAGCTCGTGGGACACGTTTGATACGAACTCCTGTCTTGACTGATCCACGGTCCGGAGCGTATCGATGGTCCGGTTGACGGTATCGGAGATATCTGAGGTCTCCGCGTAGGTATGGACGTCGATCTTCTGGTCCAGATTTCCCTCTGAGACCACCTTCAGCTGATTCTGAAGATTCCGGAAGGGTCTCATCAGCAGCACGGCAAATACGATATCCAGCGCCGCCGCAGCCAGCAGTAGCATCATCTGCAGCAGGCCCGTTTTTTCCATCACGGCCTGGGGAATCTGGCTGAGCTTTTCCGTGGAAACCGTCATCAGAAGGATGCCGCTCACGCTCGGGACATTCTCCGTGCTCTCTCCCACCTGTTTTTCACTGATGGGATAAGCCACATAATAGAACTCTTTGGTGTCATTCAGGTGATACTGGGGCTGTCCGCCGAAGGCCTTCAGCACCTCCTCGACCACGATGGTGCGCCCCTCCGACAGCTTGAAGGAATCCCGCACAATCCGGAAGTTCTTGTCGACCACCACCAGACGTCCGCCGAAGATGTCCGCTGTGGAATTCAGCTCCGCGTTCAGTCCGGACACTCTGGCCTGGTCCTGATAATTCTTCATATATTCCGCATCGGTCATCTCATTGGCAAGAATCAGGCAGCGGTTCTGCGCCTCGATGCGGTTCTGGGCAATGACCTCCTGCCGGAAATACCCCGACAGCGCCCGTGTCTGGATCGCCAGCGGCACAAAGGTCACCAGAAGAAAACAGAGCACGAGAGGGAGCTTCATACTGATATGTCTCATCCATGATCTCCCTGTCGTGCTCATCTGTAACTCCTTAGTATGGAACGGTTTTTCCCGGCTGCAGTTCTATTGTATCAGAATGCAAACTTCTTTGCTACCGCAAAAGCAAGAGACCCCGGTCCGATGTGAACCGCGATGCTCAGCGGAAGGGGATCGATCAGAATCTCCTTCCCCGGGAACAGCGCTTTTGCTTCTTCGCTGAATTCCTGAATCGCCTCATAATTCATGGTATGGGCCATCATCAGGTGCATCCCCTCCGCCGCCGGGTCATTCCAGCGCGAAGCCAGGTCATGCTCCACCGCCTTGATCATCATATCCTTGCCCTGCTTTACCGTGCGGGCCTTGGCAAATGCATCCAGTTTCTCTCCCTGGATGGTCAGAACCGGCTTCAGCCGCAGAAGTGTGCCCAGCGCTGCCGCAGCCGGGGTGATTCTTCCGCCCTTTTTCAGGTAGGTCAGGGTTTCCAGCATGATGTAGATCGAAGATTCCGGCCCTGTTTTTTCCAGGAATTCCCGGATGCGCTGTGCATCCCAGCCGGCCTTCACCATGGCGCAGGCATCGGCAACGGACTGTCTCTGGGTGACGGAAATCCGGTGGTTGTCCGCCACCTGGACTCTCCCGCCGTAATCCTCCGCCAGCATCCGGGCGGTGGCCACGGAACCTGTCAGGCCGCTGGACATGGGAATATATACAATCTCATCGTGGTCTTTCAGTACCCGGTCCCACATCTCGAGAACCGATTCCGGGGAAGGCTGCGAAGTCGTGATGTCCGCTCCCGCTTCCATCTGGGCGTAAAACTCCTCCTGGGTGAGGTTTACCCCCTCAAAGTATTCCTGTTCTCCAATCAGCACGGGCATAGGAAGTACATGGACTCCCATCCGCTCTCCGGCTTCCGGCGTGATTCCGCTGTTGCTGTCGGTAATAATTGCTGTCTTCATCATCTCTCCCGGTATCAAAAACCACTTGTAAACGTTATTCAAATCTTGGCATCTGGATCGCGAAACCGCCTGTAAATACGGGGTTTTTGCGGCATTAACGCAACTGATTTTACATCATTTTCCGGGGATATTCAAGAGCAGACTTGCCTTTCTTTTCTCATGGAATTATACTGAATCTGTATGCGCCTGCGGCAATGCGCAGGCGAATTCTGACAATAAGGAAATCGGGGGAAATGTTTATGCCATACTGTCCGAAATGTGATATGGAATTTGTGGAAGGCATCACCGTCTGCACCGACTGCGGAGGTCCGCTGGTGGATAAGGATGTGTGGTTTGCCGAAAAGGAGACAAGGGAAGCGGCCGAGCGCGCCGAACGGGAAGAGCGCATGCGGAAGCTTCAGGAGCAGATGGAAGAAGAGGGCGAGGCACAGGAAAAGGCGCCGGAGCTGGTTACCATAACCCGCAAGGGGGCCCGCACCATGAATACCCTGTTCGTACCCGCAAGAGAACACGCCGAGGACCTTCGCTCCTCCCGCACAGCCTTTCTCGCTGTCGGCGGCGGCGCCTGCATTGCGGCAGCACTTCTCTGGGCCGGGGTTGTGAATCTCCCCATGGCCGGCGCATCGAAGGTCATTTTCCAGACCGCCATCACGGCGCTGGGACTTGGTTTTCTCTTCATCGGATGGAAAACCCAGGGTTCCATCGCGGAGGCACTGAAGAAGGCGGATGCCGAGGAAAAGCGCA
>DMCD01000033.1 GCA_003445895.1 Lachnoclostridium sp.
ACAAATGGCGAAAAACAGAATATCCGCGGTCTTCCTGACAGCCCTGTTTTTGATTCTCTGCGGGCTGTGGCCTGTAAGTGCATGTCTTTTGCAGGGAGGAACGCCGGAAGATACCGGGGAAAACCGGACCCTTGCCGCATACCCGGAGCTTAAGAATCTCCGGGACCTGGAGCGTTTTCCGGCAGGATTTGAGGCATGGCTCAATGACCACATGCCGGCGAAAACGGCATTGGTGGAGTCGCAGAGTGCTCTGGAGCTGGGCCTTTTCGGGGAAATGGCACAGGATAAGGTCGTCTTCGGGACCAGTCGTCCCTGGCTGTTTAACCGCTCGGAGGACGGACAGCCCCTGGAGACCTACAAGAGAACCAATCTGTTCTCCGAGGAGGAGCTGGACCGCATAAGTCAGAACCTGTCCGAGATGCAGCAGGACTTTTCCGATGCGGGAATCCGCATGGTGCTGATGATTTCCCCGGACAAGGAGCAGATCTACGGAGATGACTACATGCCTTCTTCCGTGGCGGTTCTGGAAAATGAGGGCAGAACAGAGCAGCTGATTGGCGCCCTCAGAAAGATGTGTCCGTCTCTTCCGGTGGTCTATCCGGCAGAGCTTCTCCGGAAGGGCAGAGAGAAGGAAGAGGTCTATTACGCCTCCGATACCCACTGGAACCGGATTGGCGCCTGCATCGCCTGCGGGGCCCTGGTGGATACGCTGGCAGAAGATACGGGAAGTACATGGCCCGGGGCAGAAGCCTTCCGGGAACGGTACCATTTTTCAGAGAAAGAAAAGAAGGCCGGCGATCTGCAGAAGCTGGTCCGGCTGGGAGAAGAATTCGACAGCACAGAGTATGAGGCACAGGAGGCGCGGACAGCAGAAGTGTCCGATGTTTCGGAGGACGTAAGAGGCGAGGTTATCCGGGAGAGGAGTACCAATCCGGAGGGACTTCCCCTGCATGTCTATCTGAGCGGCGATTCCTTCCGCTGGAATCTGACCGGGTTTCTGCAGGACAGCGTGAGCAAATCCACCATCACATCCCGCTATTATCTGGACTTGGAGGATGTGGTATCGCAGGAACCGGATGTTTTTGTATATATGATCGCGGAGCGGTACCTGCATGAGCTGGACCGGATTCCGGGATATAATACCCAGGCACTGACATACTGACATAAGGCCTGCCGCACCCAGGTGCGGCGGGCTTTTCGTTGTGCGGAGGAGAGGACACAAAACTACAATACTATTTTCACAATTCCATCACAATTGATTGATAGTATTTGATTTGTAAAGAAAAGAATACCCGTCATAATTGACCGTTATTGCAAGGAGGAATTGATTATGATGTTTGAAGATGAGATCCTGGAAGACCTGGACAATGAAGAAGAAAGAGAACAGCAGGCTGCAGCTGCTGCGCAGGAAGCCGGCGGAGAAATCAGTGAAACCGCAGCCGTGATGCAGGATGAGGCTGAAAAGATGCAGGAAGCAGCCGCTGAGGCTGCAGAGGTTGCAGGTACGGATATTCCGGCGACAGCTGTCCCGGAAGTGACAGATACGGCCCCGCAGCCGGCACCGCAGGTTTACATTCCGCGGCGGACAGAACCCGCGCAGGAGACTTACGGTGCGCAGCAGACTGAAGCTCCGCAGCAGACCTACAGCACGCAGCAGGAAGAAACGCCGCAGCAGACCTATACAGAACGGCGTGCCAGCCAGCTGCAGATTCCGGCAGAGCCGCAGAAGGCATCCGGAAGAAACAGTATCTTTAAGAAGGCAGTGGCCATTGCTCTGGCCGGCGTCCTGTTCGGCTGCGCAGCCGGCGGAACCATGGCGGGCGTGAATGCCCTGACAAATCGTTCTGCTTCCGTGAAGGAGGAGACGGTTTCCGGAATCGCACAGGCGGAAAGCACTGCCGAAGAGAGCCATGAGGCGGTGATTCCGACCGCGGCGGTGGCAGAGGCCGGCGCATCCATCGGCAATGACGTCTCCGGCATCGTGGAAGAGGCAATGCCTTCCGTGGTTGCCATCAACAGCAAGATGGTCATCACCCAGAATGACTTTTTCTTCGGACCGCAGAAATATGAGGCATCCGGCAGCGGATCCGGCATCATCGTCGGAGAGAATGACGCGGAACTGCTTCTTGCTACCAACAATCATGTGGTGGCAGATTCCGAGGACCTGCAGGTGACCTTCGTGGACGGTTCCACGGCTTCGGCCCAGGTGAAGGGCACCGATCCGGACATGGACCTGGCGGTGGTTTCCGTGAAGCTTGCCGATATCGGAGCTGACACCAGAAAGGCCATCAAGGTGGCAAGCCTGGGAGATTCCAATGCGCTGAAGCTGGGTGAGGGCGTGGTTGCCATCGGCAATGCCCTCGGCGAAGGTCAGTCCGTGACCGTGGGATATGTCAGCGCCCTGAACAAGGAGGTTCCGATTGAGGGTTCCACAAGAAAACTGATTCAGGTAGATGCGGCCATCAACCCCGGCAACTCCGGCGGCGCACTTCTGAATATGCGCGGAGAGCTGATTGGCATCAACTCCGCAAAGCTGGCCAGCACCGAGATCGAAGGCATCGGCTACGCCATCCCGATTTCCGAGGCCAAGGATATCATGAACAACCTGATGACCCGCGAGACGAGAGATCAGGTGCCCGAGAACGAACAGGGCTACATCGGCATCCAGCTGCAGAACATCGACAGCACCATGGCCAAGGCCTACGGCATGCCGGAGGGCATCTATGTCTTCAAAATCGTGGAGGGCGGTGCCGCATCCCGTTCTGACCTGCGGGAGAGAGATATCATCACCAAGTTTGACGGCCAGACCGTCAAGACCGGCGAAGAGCTGCAGAAGATGCTGACCTACTACCGCGGCGGCGAGACCGTGACGCTGACCGTACAGAGCCTGGAAGGCGGCAAGTATGTGGAGCGTCAGGTGGAGGTTACCCTGGGACTTCGGGAAGAGACCCGGAATATGAGCCAGAGCAGCACCGAGCAGGGATAATGGCGATACGTATACATACAGACAGAAGAATATAAGAAAGACGCGCCGGGGCAGGAGAACTGCTCACGGCGCGTCTTTTGTGTATGGGTTTTTGTATTATTCGCTGTATAATTTCTGGTAAATTTTGTCGGCCAGATAATCGGCGTAACTCTGGTCCGGCAGGTCCTGCCCGGTGATCAGCAGGTCACTGATATAGGCGCTCCGCTTAAAATCCAGATCCGCGCCCTCCAGCGTCGGGTCTTCTGCCAGCAGTTTTTCATCTATTTTTTCAGCCGTCCAGTTCTTGCTGAACCAGTCCAGAACATCCGCGGTGCGCTTTTCCTCGGCATCCGCCTT
>DMCD01000029.1 GCA_003445895.1 Lachnoclostridium sp.
GGTCCCCTGATTTTCAACAAGTCCGGACAGTACGTCTACGGTATCTACCTGGCCCTCATCATTTCCTCCATTTTCATGCTGGTATTCGAGAGACTGGGTCTGCCGGTATTCGTAAAGCTCCTGGATATCCCGAAGCACATCCTGCTTCCCTGCATCGTGGTTATGTGCTGCGTCGGCGGTTATTCTGCCAACAGCCGAGTATTTGACGTACAGTGCATCCTGTTCTTCGGACTTCTCGGACTCCTGTTCAAGGTTCTGAAGATTCCGAGCACACCGCTTATCATCGGCTTTATCGTCGGCAGCATGTTTGAGGAGAACCTCCGTCAGGCACTGCAGGCCGGCCACGGCAGCTGGAGCGTCTTCCTGGGAAGACCGATTGCCATGGCATTCTTCGTCATCACCATCGTGTCCTGCTTCTTCACAGTCCGTAAGAACATCCAGGAGAAGAAGCGCGCCGAGGCTGCGGGCAAAGAATTCGATACCGCAGAGGAAGAGGGCTGATATCGAAGCCCTGCGCAGAAGGGAGCATAGATTATGCTTATTCTGAAAAATGGTCACGTTCTGGATCCGCTGAATCAGGTGGATAAAACCGCGGACGTGGCAGTGGAGAATGGCCGGATCCTGAGCGTAGGGGAAGGCCTTCCCGCAAAAGATAGCGACAATGTGATTGACGCCTCCGGATGTTACGTGGTGCCCGGTCTCATCGACCATCACGCCCACGTGGCACCTCTGGCGAAGATCGGACTCCCGTCGGAAGCCCTGTGCTTCTCCTCCGGCGTTACCACCGTGGTGGATGCCGGAAGTACGGGATGTGCCAATTACATTTACCATATGGGCATTCTGGAACGGCTCCGCCTGAATATCCGGGCTTACCTGAATGTCTGCACCACCGGCCTGGACAGCCTTCCGGGCTGCCTCGAGGATGTGAACCCGGCCCACTGGGACCGGAATGGCATCAAAGAGTGCTTTGCCCGCTTCGGCGGACAAAACGGCCGGCTGCACGGCCTGAAGCTCCGCACCAGCGCACCCATCGTAAAGGACCTGGGATATAAGGTTCTGGAGGAGACGGTGAAGCTGGGCGAGGAGATCGGGGTGCCGGTGATGGTGCACTGCACAAACCCGCCGGGGGAGCTCGCGGAGCTCCTGGAGATTCTCCGACCCGGCGATACCATTACCCACATGTACATGAACATCGGACCGAACCTCATCGGAGAGGACGGGAAGGTGATCGATGCGGCCTGGAAGGCCAGAGAGCGGGGTGTCTTCTTTGAGGCGGCCGACGCCAGAGCCCACTTCGGGCTGCCGGTGGCAGAGAAGGCCATCGCGGAAGGGTTCCTTCCGGACTTCATCGCCACGGACCTGACGAAGCTTTCTATGAACCTCCGGCCCACATCCTTCAGCATGTCCATGCAGATATCGAAGTATACGGCCATGGGCATACCCTTTGCGAAGGTTATCGAGTGCGCTACGGTGAATCCGGCAAGGGAGCTGGGACTCCTGGATACGGCAGGATCCCTTACCGAAGGATTTGCTGCCGATGCGGCGGTGCTTCGTCCGGTGGATATGGAAACGGTCCACGGCGACCGGCCCTACGGCTCGAAGGATCAGCACACATTTGTCGGCCATCGCATTTACCAGCCGGTTCTGACGCTGAAGAACGGCGAGATGGTGTACCGGGATATGACGTTCTGATATGTGTAAATGAACTTATTATTTTAACCATAGAAATCACTCTAAATCACTCCAGTTACTTTTAGAAACCAGGAATTATCAAAAGAGAGGTAATTATTATGTCAGTCGGAAAGAGAATCTATCTGAAGAGAAACATGCCGGATCCGGAGATTGTTGAGCAGTTCAAGTCCATCCCGGCTTCCAATACCGCAGATGTCATGGGAAGAAGCTGCGCCATGAATCCGAGAATTCATCTGGTATCCAGCCCGAAGGCCCAGATGATGGCAGGCCCGGCTTTCACCGTTAAGTGCCGTGCCGGCGACAACCTGGCTCTTCACGCAGCTCTGAACTTCTGCCAGGAAGGCGACGTTCTGGTCGTTTCCAACGAGGAAGACAACACCCGTTCTCTTATGGGCGAGGTTATGATGGCATTCCTGTATCTGCAGAAGAAGGTTGCCGGCATCATTCTTGACGGCCCGATCCGCGACATCGATGAGATCGGCAAGTGGGATTTCCCGGTATACTGCACCGGAACCACACCGGGCGGCCCCTACAAGGAGGGTCCGGGCGAAGTGAACGTTCCGATTTCCTGCGGCGGCATCAGCGTTAACCCGGGCGACATCATCCTGGCTGACCCCGACGGCATCATCGTTATCCCGAGAAGAGACGCTTCCACCATTCTGGAAGAGGCTAAGAAATTCCAGGCAGCCGATGAGGCGAAGCTGGAGAAGACCCGCCAGGGTATCATCAACCGCGGCTGGGTTGACAAGGCTCTCGAAGAGAAGGGCTTTGAGATTGTGGACGACGTATATCACAACTAATCAAGCAATTTCTGATTCTGCCGGTGTCCTGAGATACCGGCAGACAGTTTAAAAAGGAGATTTGTCATGAGCGTAAAAGTACTTCTTCCCCAGCCGATTCTTCCGGAGGGGTATGCATATCTGAAGGACCATGGATTTGAGGTTGTGGACGGCAGAGGATTCACCGAGGATGACATCATCGCCGATATCGCGGACTGCGACGCCATGATCGTCCGCACCGCCAAGATTACCCGGAAGATTATCGAGGCTGCTCCGAAGCTTAAGATTATGTCCCGCCACGGCGCCGGATATGACATGGTAGATATCGAAGCATGCAAAGAGAAGGGCATCCTGGTCTGCACCGCCGGCGGCGCAAATGCCGTTTCTGTCGCAGAGATCGCCATCTTCAATATGCTGTACTGCGCAAAGAAGTTCAAGGCTGTCCAGGCCCACATGATGGAGGATTACCGCTTTGCGAAGATGGGCATCAAGAAGGGCGAGCTGGAAGGCAAGACCCTGGGCCTCATCGGCACCGGCAACATCGGCGCCCTGGTAGCCCAGAAGGCACACTTCGGCTTCAACATGGAAGTCATCGCCTTTGATCCGTTTGCAAAGAACGTTCCGGAGTACATCCATCTGGTGGAGGACCGCGATGAGGTCTTCAAGCAGGCCGATTTCGTATCCCTGCATGTACCGGCCCTTCCGTCCACCATTCACAGCGTCAGCGACCATGAGTTTGACCTGATGAAGGAGACAGCTTACCTTATCAATACCGCAAGAGGCGCCATCGTGGACGAGCCGGCCCTGATTCGTGCCCTGCAGGAGAAGAAGATTGCCGGCGCCGGCCTCGACACCGTCGAGAAGGAGCCCTTCGATCTGGACAACCCGCTTCTCTCCATGGAAAATGTGGTCGTTGCCCCCCACATCGGCGGCGCAACCCAGGAAGCTTCCACCCGCTCCTCCGTGGCCTGCGCAGTCGCCATCGACGACTTCTTCGCCGGAAGAACCCCGAAGTTTGTGGTTCCGGAGCTGAGAGAGCTGCTGAATAAGTAAAATAAGCAAAATATAGTAATTACGGGAATATGGCCCTTCCGGCCGTCTTAGGACGGCCGGAGGGGCTTTTTTGAGCGATAGGCCGGAAAGCGGCAGCCG
>DMCD01000196.1 GCA_003445895.1 Lachnoclostridium sp.
GAAAGAATGTACAGGGCTTTCCGGAGTACGGTCCGGAACGGATGGGAGCGCCCATTACCGCGTTCAACCGAATCAGCTCTGACCGGATTACCGTCCACTCCAATATCTATCATCCGGATTATGTCGTGGTGGTGGATGAGACGCTTCTTCACTCCGTCCATGTGACGGAAGGCCTGAAGAGTGACGGCGCCATCATCATCAACACGCCGAAGAGCGCAGAAGAAGTGAGACCTCTCCTGGAGGGATACCGGGGGAGAGTTGTCACAATCGATGCCAGAGTCATCTCAGAGCAGACCCTGGGGAAGAATTTCCCCAATACCCCTATGCTCTCGGCAGTTGTCGCTGTCTGCGGCATTATGGACCGGGAGGATTTTGTGAATGACATGCAGGCTTCCTTTGCACATAAGTTCGCCCGCAAGCCGGAAGTGATTGACGGCAACATGAAGGCGCTGCAGATGGCCTGGGATGCCGCGGGAACTCCGGCTGAACAGGATGCAAGAATTGCCTGAGAAGGAAGATTCCGGGCAGGTATATAAAGAGTAAGATTCAGGAAACAAGAGGCTGTCGCAGGGAAGGGATTCGCTTCCTGCGGCAGCAAATCATTTATACAGGGAGGAATCTATGCGCACGGATGTCAGCAGAATTAATGAGCAGACGCCCTACGAGGAACTTACCGAGGGACTGATGATGTTTGCCGGTGCAACGTCAAAGGAGTTTCATACCGGAGAGTGGAGGACCATGACGCCCATCCACCTGACCGACAAGTGCAGACAGTGCCTGCTCTGCGTTCCGGTCTGCCCGGACTCCAGCATTCCCATGGAGGCAGGAAAACGCCTCGGATTTGACTATGACCACTGCAAGGGATGCGGTATCTGTGCGGCGGTATGTCCGTTCGGTGCGATTGAGATGAAGGAGGGAATTGAGCCATGACCGCAAACGAAATCAGAGAGAGAATGTCCGGCAACGAGGCCGTGGCCTACGCCATCCGCCAGGTGAATCCGGACGTCATGCCGGCATTTCCTATCACGCCGTCCACCGAGATTCCCCAGATGGTGTCCGCCTACGCGGCGAACGGAGAGATTGACACGGAATTCATTCCGGTGGAGAGCGAGCACTCCGCCATGTCCGCCGCCATCGGCGCGGAGGCGGCAGGTGCGAGAACCATGACGGCCACATCCTCCGCAGGACTGGCGCTCATGTGGGAGGAACTGCTTCTTGCCGCATCCAACCGCCTGCCGGTGGTTCTGACGCTGGTGAACCGGACCCTGTCGGGACCGATCAATATCAACTGTGACCATTCCGACGGCATGGGCGCAAGGGATACCGGCTGGATTCAGATTTATGCGGAGAATAACCAGGAAGCGTATGACAATTATATCCAGGCCTTCCCCATCGCGGAAGACCCGCGGGTGCATCTGCCGGTCATGGTCTGCCAGGACGGATTTATCACGAGCCACGCGGTCGAGAACATTTCCCTCCTGGAGGATGCGGCGGTAAAGGACTTTGTGGGAACGTACCGCCCGGAGGAATTCCTGCTGAATCCGGGAAAGCCCATGGCAGTGGGCCCTTACTCGGTTTCCAATTATGCCATGGAGGCAAAGAAAGCCCAGGAGATGGCCATGGAGCGGGCAGGAGAGGTGATCCTGGAGCAGGCGGAACGGTTTTATCAGATGACCGGCAGATCCTACGGCTTTTTTGAAGAGTACCGGACAGAGGATGCGGAATATATCATGCTGATCATGGGATCGGCGGCGGGAACGGCGAAGGCGGCAGTGGACATGCTGCGGGAGCAGGGACAGAAAGTCGGCGTCCTGAAGCTGCGCGTATTCCGGCCTTTCCCGGAGAAGGAGATTGCCAGGGCACTTGCCGGCTGCAAAGCCGTGGCTATCATGGACCGGTGCGAGAGCTACAACGGCAACAGCGGTCCTTTGGGCAGCGAGGTCTGTGCGGGACTGTACCGGAACCGGGTATTTATCGGCGCGGTAAACTATATCTACGGCCTGGCGGGCCGGGATTTCACCACGGACCATGCGGCGGAGATTTTCGAAGAGCTCCGGGCCATGACAGAAGAAGGAAAACCGGTAGAACAGCACAGATATATCGGCCTGAGAACGGCGGAGGGAAAGTGATATGGGTGATTACAGACTGAAAACCATGCTGGGGCGTCCGGATCGTCTCGCTCCCGGACACCGGATGTGTGCCGGATGCGGCGCGACGATTGCCGTGCGCGCGGTGCTCCGCGGACTTCACGAAGAAGATCGGGCCGTGATCGGCAATGCGACGGGATGCCTGGAAGTATCCTCCTATATGTATCCTTACACCGCCTGGGAAGACAGCTATATTCACAATGCCTTTGAGAATGCAGGCGCGACCCTTTCCGGCGTGGAGACGGCCTACCGGGCCCTTCGGAAGAGGGGGAGACTTCCAGAACAGGAGCATTTCAAATTCATTACCTTCGGCGGCGACGGCGGAACCTATGATATCGGCTTCCAGTCCCTTTCCGGCGCTATGGAGCGGGGCCATGACATGGTCTATGTATGCTATGACAACGGCGCCTATATGAATACCGGCATCCAGCGTTCTTCCGCAACGCCCATGTTTGCCGATACCACAACCACACCGGCAGGAAAGGTGTCGGCGGGAAAACCCCAGTCCAGAAAGGACCTTGCCTCCATTATCGCCGACCACAACGTGCCCTATGTGGCGCAGACCACACTGACCAGAGATTTCCGGGATATTCACCGCAAGTCGGAGACCGCGATCTATACGGAGGGCGCTGCATTCCTGAATATTATGACGCCCTGTCCGAGAGGCTGGCGGTATGAGACGGCCGAGATTATGGAGATCTGCCGTCTGGCGGTGGAAACCTGCTACTGGCCGCTGTTTGAGGTGGACCACGGTACCTGGATTCTTTCCTATGAGCCGAAGAAAAAACTGCCGATTGAGGAGTTCCTCCGTCCGCAGGGCCGGTTTAAACATCTGTTTAAGCCGGAAAATGAGCATCTCATCGGACTGTTCCAGGAGGAAGTGGACCGGCGCTGGGAGGAGCTGCTCTATAAGTGCGCGAGATAGCCGGCAGTAACGTTTAGTAATGCTTATGAGAAGAGACATCAGGGGGTAATATGACACTGTTAAGTTATCAGGTATTCAAGACGGTGGCGGAGTCGGGCAACTTTCACAAGGCTGCGGACGTGCTGGGGCTCACGCCGTCGGCCATAAGCCATACCATCTCCACGCTGGAGAAGGAGCTGGGATTTTCCGTGCTCACCAGGGGAAAGGCGGGGGTCGCGCTGACCAGCTACGGACAGCATCTTCTGCCTTATGTGAACGCGGTTCTCAACAGCGATGAGAGCCTGCGGCAGGTGGTGGCGGAATTCAACGGACTGCAGAGGGGCGTCGTCAAGGTGGGATGCTTCTCCAGCGTCTGCACCAGCTGGATGCCGCAGGTAATCAAGTCCTTTAAGGAGATGTATCCGGAGATTATCATCGAAGTGTTCCAGGGAACCTACGACGATGTCAGCTACTGGATCAAGAACGGCATCGTGGATTTCGGATTCCTGTCCACCAGCTCCGCCGGCGACCTGAAGATAGAGTCCTTTTACCGGGACCCGCTGCTCTGCATCATGCCGAGAGAGTATGCGCAGAACCGGGAGGGAGATGTCATCACGGCGGAGGAGATGTCACGGATGCACTTTGTGGTGCAGCGGAAATCCACGGACGCGGATGTATCGAACTATATGAAAACCAACCATCTGGACATTCAGACCAATTATCACGTGGTGGATGACCTGTCCACCGTGGTGATGGTGGAGAGCGGATTCGGCATCTGTCTGATGCCGGAGCTGACCATGAATGATATTCCCTATGATGTGGTCCGGTACCGCATTGACCCGGAGGCATACCGCATGATCGGCCTCGCGGTGCTGAATCCGCAGTTTATGGCACCGGCGGTACGTACGCTGTACAGGCATATTATTGACAGTTACCGCAACATATAGGTGCTTAATCAAACAAATGCATGAAAGAATAGAGTTTGATGAATTGAGTTGATTTTATGTTCTGCATGGTATAGAATAGCACTGAACGAAATTTCGAAAGAATTTACATCAGGATGTATCATCGTAAAGACGATGCAGAACATAATCACGGACTGGAAGGTTCTGCCCGGAACACAGGATGGATGGGCAGGCCCGGAGGGCGGGTACCCGGTGGGGTATCCGCCTTTAACGTGCATGTGCATATCTTCGCAGAAGAGGGGCCAAAAAGGATAAAAACAGGTGCAACTTTGCAAAAAATGTCGTAGAATAAACAGAAGATGCACCGCCCGCAGGGAGCGGGAGGAACATCGGGACTTTTTGGCATCATGCCTGGAAAGACTGAGGATTTATCATGGATATGGAAAAAGACAGAAACAGAGAGAATGGGCCGGAGACTGCAGGCAGCGGAATTTCAGCGATCCTGTCCTGCATTTATGCAGTGCTTGCGCTGATTCTTCTGTTCCGGGTGCCCTTTGCGGCGCTGCTTCTGGGAATCGGCTCTGTCGTGGCGGGAATTCTCGGACGGAAGACGCCGAGAAAGAAACTGGCGGCCGTCGGTTTTGCCGCCGGAGCAGCCATCACGCTCTTCATTCTCATCGGCGTCGTTCTGGCGCTGGGAACGCCGGCCTGAC
>DMCD01000119.1 GCA_003445895.1 Lachnoclostridium sp.
CGGTATTGATGCATGCTTTTCATGCCGCCTCTGCCCGGAAGGCACAAAAAAAGAGCCGGAATCCGACTCCCTTTTTGTCAAAAACATGTCAGAATATCAGTCCACCGGCTTGAACTCTTCCTTGCCCGCGCCGCAGATCGGACATACCCAGTCTTCCGGAAGATCCTCAAAGGCAGTGCCCGGAGCGATGCCGTTCTCCGGATCACCCTCTGCCGGATCATAGACATAACCGCAGGGATCGCACTCGTACTTCTTCATTTCATTTCCTCCTGTCTCTTTCGCAATTGCCGAAAGTACGGTATTGGTTGTATAATATGGTTCAGATTATATCAGAATCCGACCGGATTCTCAATGCGGAGTTTCATTATGCCCCATTCACCGACCAATTCAGATGGCGCCTCCCGCTCCCTTTACTGGGACGTGGTCCGCGGCATCGGCATCATCGCCATAGTCCTGGGACACACCGGGTATTTCGGCGGTGCATTTGTATATCTGTTTCATGTAGCCCTGTTTTTCTTTATCAGCGGCTTTCTTTTTGATGCGGCAAAATACCCGGATCCCTTCCGCCTCTTTGCCCGTAGGATTTCTTCCTGCTGGGTGCGGTTTGTTGTTTATGCAGCGGGCTTTGTGTTTATTCACAACTTCCTTCTGACCCGGGGCCTCATCGCCGATACGGAGCTTTATAATCACACAACGATGCTGGCAAAGTGGCTTCATTCCTTCACGCTGCAGACCACCGAGCAGATGCAGGGCGCCCTCTGGTTTGTGCCCGTCTGGGCCGTGAGCTCTGCCCTCTTTGCGGGATGCGTCAAGACGGCCCGGAAGGTGCAGGCTCTGTCTGCAAAAGAGATGCCCCGAACATTCGTCGGACCGGATGCGGACCGTCCGGCAGGCATGACGCTCCCGGATAAAACAATCGTTATCCTCACCGGCCTATTTGCCTGCCTGTTAGGTCTTGCCGGCGCCTTTCTCACCATGCGGGGCACGGGCGCAGCCTACAACATGCAGGCGGCCCTGACGGTAATACCGGTCTACTTTGCGGCCTGGCTGATGCGGCTTTATCTTCCCGGCTTTCGGAAATACACCACCTGGTACGGCTGGCTTCTCTCCGGTGCTCTCATGCACTTCCTGAACACCCAGGGCATCCTCATCGACCTGGTGAGCCTGAAGATTCCGGGGCTTCTCTACTATCCCGTGACCCTTCTCGGCATTTACCATGCCCTCTGCCTGGGAAACCTCATCGAAAAATGCCGCCCTGCTGCCCGCACTCTGGCGGTCATCGGACGACATTCCTTCGATATCATGGCGATACACTTTACCGTCTTCAAGCTGCTGGACTATGCATACTTCCGGCTGGTTCCCGGCGCGGTGCCGGAAAACCTCTCCGCCTTCCCGGTAGCCTTCCGGTATGAACTGGGTCCCGCCTACATCCTGTTCGGCGTGGCGGTGCCGGTGATCATCGGACTTCTGGCAGACCGGGCGGAAGCTGTCATGATTAACCGCTGACCCTCGCGGAAGTATAATTTCACGCCCGCCGCTCTGCTGTGATGGCGGTTCCGCCGCGCCTTATCTCTTCAGATGCACCCGGATCCGGTGAATCAGCATGTCGAGTGCGACTTCATTGCGTCCGCCCTCGGGAATGATAAGATCGGCCCGCCGCTTGCTGGGTTCCACGAACTGCTCATGCATCGGCTTTACCGTGGTCAGATACTGGCGGATGATGTTGTCGAGGGAACGCCCTCTCTCATTCACATCCCGGATGATTCTGCGGAGGATGCGGACATCGGCGTCGGTGTCTACAAACACCTTGATGTCCATCAGGTCGCAGAGGGTCGGCTCCGCGAAGATGAGAATTCCTTCCAGGATAACCACCGGGGCCGGTTCCACCGTGATGGTCTCGTCCGACCGGTTGTGGATCGTATAGTCATAGACCGGCATCTCGATGCTCTTTCCTTCCTTCAGGTCCAGGATATGCTCCACCAGAAGGTCATTGTCGAAGGCATCGGGATGGTCGTAATTCAGCTTGCACCGCTCTTCGAATGTCATGTTGTCATGACGCTTGTAGTAGGCGTCATGGCGAAGAATCGACACTTCTTCTTTTCCGAAGCTGTTCACCAGCTTGTCCGCCAGTGTGGTTTTTCCGCTTCCTGTTCCGCCTGCAATGCCGATAATAATCGTATTCATCATTTGCGCCTCCGTCTCGGGATTCTCCGGTCTTTCACATCATGTCATGGAAAACGGGTCTGCCGCAGGCAGTTTTCCCGCATTCCTCCCCCTATTGTAGCAGATCATCCCGAAAAAATGAAACACTTAATTGACAATTTGCCCTGCACAGTGTAAACTGCCGCTTATTTCATGTGATATCCACCGGAACGCCGATTCCCATATAGGAGAACAGCCCGGCACACAGCTCTTTCCCATCCTGGTCCGTAACCGAGACATTCACCACCGTCACCTTCCGGCCGTGCTTGATGACATTTCCCTCGGCGATGACCTTCGTCACCCCGATGCCGGGCCGGAGGAAATGGAAATCTGAGCTCATGGTTGTCATCCGCTCGCCGTAGGACCAGGAGGCCCCGCCGGCGGCGCAGTCGGCGATGG
>DMCD01000241.1 GCA_003445895.1 Lachnoclostridium sp.
TTCATCTTTCCGCGCAGTCTCCGGATGTGAACCATGACAGTGTTGTTGGCCTCATAGACCTTCTCGTGCCATACCTGCTCAAAGATCTCGTCGGTGCTGAATACCCGCCCCGGATTGGAGGCCAGCAGATAGAGAATATCGAACTCGATGGGCGTGAGCTTGACATCCTCGCCGAAGACCGTAACCCGGTGGTTCTCACGGCTGATGGTCAGTCCCCGCAGGGAAATGTCCCCGCTCCCGGAATCCGAGGAGCTCTGGGGGTTTAACTGCGTATAGCGGCGCAGCTGGGACTTCACCCTTGCCGTCAGCTCCAGCGGATTGAAGGGCTTGGTCACATAGTCGTCCGCGCCGGTTCCGAGGCCGCGGATCTTGTCCAGGTCCGTGGACTTGGCACTCAGCATAATGATCGGAATATTGTTGGTCTCCCGGATCTTCCGGCACATGGTCAGTCCGTCCATGCCGGGCATCATGATATCCAGCAGTACCAGGTGAATCTTCTCCTGTGCCAGAATATCCAGTCCATCCTTGGCATTGAATGCCTTGAATACCTTGTAGCCGTCGCTGACCAGATAGATTTCCACCAGATCCGCGATCTCCTTCTCATCATCCACTACCAGAATGCCGATATCAGACATAATTTACCTCCTGCTTCCTGCAGCAGCCGAAGATGGCTGCTATATCTCCATATGCTCCGTCCCGCCGAGGGGAACAAATACTCTCGTCTTCACCGGATCCGTCAGATCCTCCTGAGCCTTGGCCGCCTGCTCCGCCTCCTCGCAGAAGACCTCCTGGGCGCACACCGCCTGCTTTCCTCTGCGGTCCGGCTTCTCATAGCTGCCGTCCGGCTGCATGTAATGGGCCTTCACATTGTCCTCCATCTGCACTTCCAGATAGTGGTCAAGCTGTGCCGTCAGTCTCTCATCCTCCACCGGGAACATAATCTCCACTCTCCGGTCCAGGTTTCGCGGCATCCAGTCTGCGCTGCCCATAAAGAACAGCGGGTCGCCGTCATTCTCAAACCGGAAGATGCGGGCATGCTCCAGGAAATTGCCGACAATCGAGCAGACCCGGATGTTGTCGGAAAGCCCCGGTACGCCGGCCTTAAGGCAGCAGATGCCGCGGACAATCAGATGAATCTTTACGCCGGCCTGTCCCGCCGCATACAGATGCTCGATGATCTCCTGGTCACACAGAGAATTCATCTTCGCCACAATCCCGGCAGGCCTGCCGTTTGCCGCATTCGCCGCCTCCCGGTCGATGAGCCGGAGGAACCGGTTCCTTAACCACAGCGGCGCCAGCGCAAGGCGGTTCCAGTACAGCGGCTCGGAATAGCCCGACAGCATATTGAATACCGCCGTCGCGTCCTCGCCGATCTTCTCCCGGCAGGTAAGAAGTCCGCAGTCCGTATAAAGCTTTGCGGTGGAATCATTATAGTTTCCGGTACCCAGATGGACGTACCGGCGGATGCCGTCCTCTTCTCTCCGGACAATCAGGGTGATCTTGCAGTGGGTCTTTAATCCCACCAGTCCGTAGATAACATGGCATCCTGCCTTCTCCAGCATCTTCGCCCAGAGGATATTGTGCTCCTCATCAAACCGGGCCTTCAGCTCCACCAGAACCGAGACCTGCTTGCCCCGGTCCGCCGCCTTTGCCAGAGCCTTGATGATGGGCGAATTGCCGCTGACGCGGTACAGCGTCTGCTTGATGGCCAGCACATCCGGATCCTCCGCCGCCTTCTCGATCAGCTGGATAACCGGGTCAAAGGTCTGATAGGGATGGGACAGAAGGATATCCCCCTTGCGGATATTGGTGAAGATATCATCTTCATTCATCAGCGCCGGCACCGGCTGCGGCTTGTAGGAGGGCATCCGGTACTCGTCAAAGCCGGGCAGGCCGTATACCTTCATCAGAACCGTCAGGTCCAGGGGACCGCTGATCTCATAGATCTCGTCCTTGCTTACGCCGAACTCATTCTTCAGCCGCTTTAAAAGCCGCTTATCCGAATTCTTCTCGATCTCCAGACGGATAACCTCGCCCCGCAGGCGCTGCTTCAGCTTCTTCTCGATCTCCTTCAGCAGATCCTCGGACTCGTCCTCCTCGATGGAAAGGTCCGCATTCCGCATGATGCGGAAGGGATGGCTCGCCAGAATCTTATAATTCAGGAACAGCTTTCCGATGTTCCGCTCGATGACCTCTTCCAGGTAAATGATCCGGCGCGGCTTCGGGTTCTCCTCATCGCCCCGCAGATTCTCCACGTCCTCCGGAATCTCCACCACCCGGGGCAGCACGTCCGGCACGCGGACCATGGCAAATTCCATATCCTCGTCGGACTTTTTCTTCTGCATCAGCACCCCGATGTTGATGGACTTGTTCCGCACCAGCGGAAACGGTCTCGAGGAGTCCACCGCCATAGGCGTAAGCACCGGGTAGACCTCTCTCTCAAAATACCGGTCCACGAAGTCCGCCTCAGCGGGCGCAAGCTCCTCATGCTCCGGAATAATCACCAGGCCCAGCCGGTGCATCAACGGCACCAGCCCCCGGTTATAGCAGGAATACTGGCTCTCCACCAGCTCATGAACCGATGTTCCGATGGCCGCAAGCTGCTCTTCCGCCGTCATCCCCGCAATGTCCTTCTTCTTATAGCCCGCATGCACCATCTCGTCAAGGGATGCCACCCGGACCATGAAGAATTCATCCAGGTTGGACGCGGTGATGGCCAGAAACTTGAGTCTCTCGAAGGGCAGCGTCGTCTTGTCCTTCGCCTCGCCCAGAACCCGGGTATTAAACTGCAGCCAGCTCAGTTCCCGGTTAATATAATTTTTCGGATCTTTGTTGTTGATTACCGTATCTGCCATGTTCTCACCTCTTTGCGGCCTACCATTTGCGCTTTCTGCGGATCACCGGCCGGATGCCGATCATCTCCTCGAAGAAATCCGCCTTCCGCTCGACGGAATACTTCTCCAGCGTGAGATTTCCGTCATATCCCGTTGTGATGGCCAGCCTGTCATTCCGGACATCAATCTTTGCCCCTTTAAGCTTCTGCCGGTGGCTTCGGTCAATGGAATTCGCCAGGCGAAGCATCGCCGCCAGCTTCGCTATGACAATCTTAAGCTCCCTTCTGGTGTAGTTCTTCTCCGTATAGAGGGAGAGGTCCGTCCCCAGCGAGACATCGTCATAGTCAAACTCCTGGATATTATAAAGCACCACATTCGCCACAATCTCCCGGTCCAGATGGGACAGACCGATGAGCTCCGACGACATGATGATCTCATAGGCATTCATGGAACCGCGGGTGATGCTCACATACTTTCCGCAGTCATGGAGAATGGCTGCGATTCTGAGAAGCAGCCGGCAGTGGGGATCCAGGCCGTGATACTTCCTGGTGGCGTCAAAAATCTGTCCGGAAAATACCTCCACCGCCTGCACATGCTCTCTGTGGCAGCAGTAGTGGTCCGCTAAGTCTCTTGCCGAACTGATGATGTCCTCCTCAAAATCATGGTCAAACTTAATCAGCCCCTGTTCCTGGGCGTAATCGGCGGCAAAGCCGTCGCAGGCCACCGTTCCCGGCGTCCATACGGTCGCTGCCCCCGTCATCTCCACCACTCTGGCAAACAGAATGGCGCTGGGCACCATCACCCGGGCCGCGTTGCGGGATACGTTGTAAGTATCCTGCAGGTCCGTCACGCTCATCTTTGATACCTTCCGGCACATCCGGGCAAACTCATCCGCCGAAAACTGTTTATTCTGGAATCCGCTGTGTCCCCGGAGCACCAGATAGTTGATGGTCTCTCCGGTGATAATCAGGGTCTTTACCCTGGTGGAACGCAGGTAGATGTCCGCGACCGAGCCCAGCTCATTGTTCATGAGCTCCTCAATAACCTCCGGCACCTCTTTGGCATCCACATCCCACTTGACCGCGCTCTCGCTGATGCGCAGCACGCCGAGGGAGAGGTTCTGGGTAAAGGTAAGATTCCCCTTCTCGAACATCGACAGCTGGGAGCTGCCGAAGCCCACGTCCAGAATGGCCATCTCCTGTGCCAGAGCCCGGTTGAATTCCTCCTTGTGGCCGGCCACCGCCTTATAGCTCATATAGCGGTATTCCGAATTGCTGGCCGTGATCAGCCGAAGCCCCGTGCGGATCCGGATCTGATCCAGAACAATCAGTCCGTTTCTCGCCTCACGGAGCGCACTGCTGGCGTAAGCCGCATAATCATCCACATGGTACCCCTTCATCACCTCGGAAAACCGGCGGAGCACGCCGCAGATCTCCTCGGTCATGGCGTTGGACACCATGCCGTCATTATAGGTATCATGGCCGATGGGAAGCTGCACCCGCAGGTGGTCCACCTCCCGTATTCCGTTCTTTTTGCTGATGTCATAGATGACCAGCTCTGTATTGAATGAGCCGACATCTATCGCGGCAAACAGTTTTCCTCCGTTTTTCATAAAACGACTCCCCGCCCGAATTAAGCATGCTTTGCTCCGGTCTCCTCCCGGAGCATCTCAAGAATCCTCTCTCTGGTATAAGCGCCGGGGAACTTGCGGTTCTCCTCCGGCAGATCCGCGATGCGGAAGGGCTCGCCGAACCGGATGGTGACATCCCCGGGATGAACCCAGGGCGCATGGGCCTCCAGAAGCTCCGCTGTTCCCGTGATGGCCACCGGTACTACCGGGCACTTGCTCTTCTCGGCGATCTTCAGGCTTCCCTCTTTAAACGGCAGCATATCCAGCAGCTCTCCGCGGTTTCTCGTTCCCTCCGGGAAGATCCACATGGAAACACCGCCCTTCACCTTGGCAATGGCCTCCAGAATGGTCTTCAGAGACTGCTTCATATCCTTTCTGTCCATGAACAGGCAGTTGAGAAGCAGCATCCAGTTGGGAAGAAACGGATACTTCATGAGCTCCTTCTTGGCCACAAAGCCCACGCGGCCCGGCACCGTGGTATAGCCCACCACGCAGTCAAAAAAGCCGCGGTGATTTCCCACATACAGCACCGGCGTATCCTTCGGAATATTCTCCAGGCCTTTCACCGTCACATTGACCTTGCAGCCCTTAAGACAGCGGTGAAACATCCTGCGCACTTCTGCGATGGCCTCTTCCTGGGCTTTCACCGGCTCGGTTTTCTCCAGCTCCTCCAGCCGCCGCATCTGACGGGTGCGGAAGAGCAGAAAACTCACAATCTGCCATGCAATACATAAGATTCCCTTCATATGTACTCCTTATCTGTTTTATCGGCACACTTGCCGCAGAATAACATACTCAATCAGTCTATTATATAAAATTGTGCGCAATTTGACAACTACTGCCGTTCTGCGGACACGCCGACCTTCCCGGCCGCCGGCCTATTCGTCGAAGGTCACCGTGATGTAGAAGCCGCGGTCATTTTCCACAATTTCCTTCACGATTCCTTCCCTGCTCTTCAGCCGGTCATTCAGCCGGAACAGTCCGGACATGGCCACCGCCGGCTCCACCACATAATTTACGTTAAAGGGCGTCACCGATTCGGTGATTTCCACCTTCTGTCCTTCCTCGACCAGTCCCGGTCTCTCCATCTTGAACACAACATCCCGCTTCATAACTATTCCCGCTTTCCTTCAGTATTCCGCAGCCCGGGCATGCCGAAGCTGCCGCTTTCCAAAGCGTATTCTACCACTTTCCGGAGCGCATTAACAAGTATTCCTCCGCCCATCCTCCCGCCTGGCAAGGCGCCGGAGAAGGAGAAAGCCTGCCGCAAGGAGGGCAAGCAGGAACAGACTTACCGTGACCTTAATGTGCTCTGTCATCCAGCGCACTGCCCGCTGAAGGAGCCCCGGGCGGACCTGCGCCGGCGGACCATAATCAGGAGCGGCATCCGTCTCCGGAGAAAGAACCGTCTCCGGAATCACCTCCGACTCCGGGGAGGCGGTTTCTTCCGGCAGTTCCGTATCCGGTGGGATCTTTATCATGGCGCCGTAGGATGCGCTGCAGTCATAGACCAGACGCTGTCCAAGGGCCAGCGCATCTCTGCACAGCTCCCCGCCTTCATCAGCATAGGCTTCCCCCAGCCACACTCCGTCCGATATCACGATCTCCTCCGGTGATACGCCCAGTTCCTCCGCAATCTCCTCTTCCAGCAGTTCCACGGGCGGTTTTTCTCCGTCATGGCCCACCATCCGGCCGGCAAAGAGGTACCCGTCCGCCCCGTATTCATGGAATACCAGTTCCAGCGAAAGGTCCTCCCAGCGGGCATCCGTGTAAACCGTTTCCGTCAGCGGCAGCACCCGCTCAAGAACCTCTCCGGACGGACAGTCAATCTTTGCCGCCGCCGTCTGCGGCACGGCTGCCCCCTTCATGACTCCGGGATATACGATGGTTTCCTCAACAAACTTCTCCTCCCAGGGCATCACCTCCGACACCGCCGTTTCCTCTGACATCATTACCTGTGCACAATACAACATATTACCGCCTTTCTGCCTCTCCAAACAAAAAAGCGAATTCTCTGCCCCTGCAAATATAATATTGTTGCATGATAGACGAAGTTTATAAGTGTTATCGAAAAACTGCTATGGATAATTGTCCCGCTGCAGCCCTCCGTATCCTTGACTCAAAAAATGTCATGGGGTATACTTATTAGTAGTACTTTTAAAGCATTTATCGCTTACCAAATGGAGGAAAATTATCATGAAGTGTCTCATTATTGATGAAGTATACGCTGGCATCAGCGAAGTACTCGGAAAGTACATGCAGATCGATACCAAGATCCTTCCGACCCAGGATGAGCTTGCTGCCATGATCCCGGACTATGATGTTCTCATCATGCGCGTGGACCCGAAGATCGACAAGCGGATTCTGGACGCTGCGAAGAACCTGAAGGTTATCGGCGTATGCTCCGTCGGTCTGAACCATATTGATCTTGAGACTGCCAAGGCAAACGGCGTACAGGTTTACAATGCACCGGGCATGAACGCCAACGCTGTTGCAGAGCTGACCATCTCCAAGCTGCTTGATATGTCCCGTCACGTTGTTCCGGCTCACATCGATGTTACCAAGAACCATGAGTGGGATAAGTATAAATTCGTTGGCCGCGAGCTGAGAGGCAAGACCCTCGGTATCATGGGCTTCGGCCGTATCGGACGCAGAGTCGGCGAGCTGGCACGCGCATTCAAGATGGATGTCGTTGCTTACGATCCGTATCTGAAGCAGGAAGACTTCGAGAAGGAGCACGCTAAGGGTCTCAGCACCGAAGAGCTTCTGAAGGTTTCCGACTATGTTACCATCCATGTTCCGCTGACTCCGGAGACCAAGGACCTTGTTTCCGCAAAGTCCATCGAGTACATGAAGGATGACTGCATCGTTCTCAACATGAGCCGCGGCGGCATCGTTAACGAGAAGGATATGTACGAGGCTCTGAAGGCTGGAAAGATCGGCGGCTATGCTACCGACGTTATGGAGAACGAGCTTGCAGGCGGCGGCCTTACCGGCAACGACACCTTCGCATCCCCGCTGTTCGAGTGCGACAACTTCCTTGTTTCCCCGCACCTGGGCGCACAGTCCGTTGACGCTTCCCGCGACATCGGTATCTACATCACCGCAAAGGTAAGAGAGGCTCTGAACCTTCAGTAATCTGAAGCACCTTTTTTGTTGAAAATCCATGAAATACATCCCCCGCACCATAACGGTGCGGGGGATTTGTTTTTCACAGCATTCTTATCATCACGGTCCCTGCCGTTAAATCAGCCCCATCCGCTCCAGTGTCTCTTCCTCCGCCTGCACCGTCTCCAGAGTATACCGTCTCGTTGTCTCGACATTGGAATGCCCCAGAAGATCCGCCAGATGGGCAATATCCCGGTTGATATCATAGTAGGAACGGGCAAACAGGTGACGGAAATTGTGAGGATATACCTTCTGTTCCTCCACCCCTGCCCTGCGGGCAAGCCGTTTCAGCATATACCAGATATTTACTCTGTCCGGAACCTGTCCGCCGAATGTCAGAAATACCGGTCCCTGGCTTATCCCGTTATCTGCGCAGTAGGAAAGCAGTTCTTTCCGCAGCTTCCTTGGCAGATATACCTGGCGCCGCTTTCCTTTGTTGTAGATCTCCAGTTTTCCCTCCCGGACATGCTCCACCGTCACGGAAGTCAGTTCCTGCACCCGGATTCCGGTACAGGCCAGAGTCTGCATCAGAAGCTTCAGACGTATCCTGCCGGTTCTTTCCGCTGTCTCCACCAGAAGAAGATACTCTTCCTTCGTCAGCTCCTCCTCTTTCCGAAAGTACTGCCGCTGTGTCCGGCAGGTTTTGATGCACATCTGCTGCATGCCGCAGAACCGCAGAAACCGGTTTACCGGGGCCAGCATGGAATTCACGCTGGAAATCCTGTAATGATCCATCAGGTCCTGCTTGTACGCAATTGTCAGTTCCTTCGTAATCTTCCCGGTCTCTGCACCATTCTGCGAAAGCCAGCGGCAGAACTGCCTCACGTCATGCATATACTTCCGGATGGTGGTGCTGCTTTTCTCTTCCCGGGTAAGTTCCTTCTCAAACTGCCGGATTTTTTTCTCCCAGAAATTCTCTCCGC
>DMCD01000036.1 GCA_003445895.1 Lachnoclostridium sp.
TCCAGCTTAAACGTCATGTATGATACCATTGCCCGTTCCTATACCCACGGCGTTATGGGCAATACCCCCTGGTGCAGACTGGATAAGGTGAAGTTCCTCTGCGTGGTACCGGGGTATGACAGACATTTCGCCATTTCCGCATTCTTTGGCATGGAGCTGATTTCCATCCCCATGCTGGATGACGGTCCGGACATGGACATGGTAGAGCAGTATGTAAACCATGATCCCGCCGTAAAGGGTATCTGGTGCGTTCCGAAGTACTCGAACCCCACCGGCAACAGCTATTCCGATACGGTGGTAAAGCGTCTGGCAAGACTGAAGCCCGCCGCACCGGATTTCCGCATCTACTGGGACAATGCATACGGCATCCATCATCTCTATGAGGACACCGAGGACCATGTGCTGGAGATCCTGCAGGAGTGCAAGAAGGCCGGCAATTCCGATATTGTCTACAAGTTTGCGTCAACCTCGAAAATCTGCTTCCCGGGTTCCGGCATCGCGGCCATCGCTGCATCCCACAATAACCTGGACGATATCCGCAAGCAGCTGACCATTCAGACCATCGGTCACGACAAGGTAAACCAGCTGCGTCATGTGCGGTTCTTCAAGAACCTGGAAGGCATGAAGGCCCACATGAAGAAGCATGCGGACATTTTGCGCCCGAAGTTTGAGACGGTGGAGGAGATCCTGGACAGAGAACTGAACGGTCTTGAGATCGCCCGCTGGACCAAGCCGAAGGGAGGATATTTCATCTCCTTCAACGGAATGAACGGAACGGCGAAGCGCATCGTGGAGATGTGCCAGAAGGCCGGCGTCAAGCTGACCAAAGCCGGAGCGGCCTTCCCCTACGGAAAGGACCCGGAGGATTCCCATATCCGTATCGCTCCGTCCTATCCGACACTGGCAGAGCTGAGCACGGCAGCAGAGCTGTTTGCTCTGTCTGCGAAGATTGTCAGCATCGACAGAATCCTTGAGGAGAGAGCAGCAGAATCATGAAAGAACAGGCGGAAGCAGCACAGCCGATAAGCAGAAAGTCCAGACAGAGGAGAGAACATTCTCCTCTGTCCGGGTTGTTTCGCCCTTCGGACAGTCTGCTTCTCGCTTTTTTTATACCGATCATTGTGCTGATGGTGATATTTGCGGCCCGCGGCATCTGGCCCTTCGGGGACGAATGTTATCTCCGGCTGGACATGTACCATCAGTATACCCCTTTTATGGAGGAATTCCGGGACAAGCTGCGTACCGGAGGAAGTCTCCTGTACAGCTGGGACATCGGACTGGGCGCTAATTTTGTGGCCCTTTACGCCTACTATCTGGCGAGCCCCTTTAACTGGCTGGTGTTCCTCTGTCCCCATGATCATGTGATAGAATTTGTGACTGCCATGGTGGTGATCAAAACCGCTCTGGCGGGACTTACCTTTGCCTGGTATCTGCAGCGCCATACGGAGCGGATGCGGCTGGGCGCCGGGTTCTTCGGCGCATTCTATGCCCTGTCCGGCTTCATGGCTGCCTACAGCTGGAATATCATGTGGCTGGACTGCATCTGGCTGTTCCCGCTGATTGTGCTGGGACTGGAGGTTATGGTCCGGGAAGGAAAGCCGTATCTCTACTGCATTACCCTGGGGCTTTCCATTTTCTCCAACTACTATATCTCCATCATGATCTGCATCTTCCTGGTGATCTATTTTCCCATCGTCTGTTTCCTGAATTATGAGAACAGAAAAAAACTCGGAGAACAGATCATCCTGTTTGCGCTGTTTTCCCTCCTTGCGGGAGCCCTGGCGGCGGTTGTCCTCCTTCCGGAGGTAATGGCGCTCACAAAGACGGCCGCGGCGGAGTCCACCTTCCCGAAGACCTTTCAGAGCTATTTCTCCGTCATTGACATGCTCGCCCGCCACATGTGCGGCGTGGAATCGGAGACGGGCCTGGACCACTGGCCGAACATCTACTGCGGTACGGCCGTTTATATCTTTTTCATACTTTATCTTCTGGACCGGAGAATTCCGCGGAAGGAAAAACTGGTATACTGCGCGCTGGAAGTCTTCTTCCTGGCCAGCTTCAGCATCAACTTCCTGAATTTTATCTGGCACGGATTCCATTATCCCAACAGTCTTCCGGCCAGACAGTCCTTCATCTACATCTTTATCCTCCTGTTGATGTGCTACGAGGCCTACAGTCATCTGCGCACCATGCCGATCAGAAATATCGGCCCGGCCTTTGCCTTTTCCGCGGCATTTGTGCTGCTCTGCGAGAAGCTGGTGACCGATGATGCCTTTGAATTCTGGGTATTTTACCTGGCCCTGGCCCTGCTGTTTCTTTACACCATCCTGCTCTATGCGGCAAAAAGCAGAAGAGCTCCCGGGGCGGTTGCGGTATGTGCGGCGCTTCTCGTGATTGTGGAGACGGCGGCCAATACGGCCATCATCAGCGTTCCGACCACCAGCAGAGAAGCCTATGTGCGCCATGACGACAGCGTGGCACTGCTGATGGAGAACCGGGCGCGGGGAGAAGAGTTCGTCCGCGTGGATTATGATGATGAGCAGACGAAGAATTACGGCGCCTGGAGCGGCTACCATTCCGCATCGGTATTTTCGTCCCTCTCCAGCGACGACATGTCCCACTTTTACAAGAACGTGGGCTGTGAGGGCGGCATCAATTCTTACTGCTCCAACGGCTCCACGCCGCTCATAGACAGTCTGTTCTCTGTCCGCTATACCATGAAAAAGCGGGAGACGGACAATCCGCAGATGCATATGCTGCAGGAGTCAGGGCAGCTGTTTCTCTATGAGAATCCCTGCATCCTGCCTCTCGGATTTGCCATTCCGGAGAATCTCCGGACGGGGTGGGAGCCTTCGGATGAGGACCCGGTCAAATCCCAGAACGACTTTGCGGAGCTTATGGGCGCAGGACCGCTCCTGGTTCCCCAGCCCTTTGAGGAGACGGGAGAGAATCTGACCTTTACCGCCGATGAGGGCGGAGAGTTTTATATCAATGTTACCAACCATACGGTGAAGAAGGCGACCCTCCGCCGGATGGACTATTCGGACACGCTGACCAACATGACCCGGGGCTTCCTGGTGGAGACCGGATATATTCCCCAGGGAATTACGGTGACGCTGGATACGGAAGAACCGCAGGGAGAGGCCCTTCGGGGAAGTGTCTACCGCTTTGATTATGATGCCCTGCAGAAGATTTACGAGAGCCTTCTTCCCGGAGCTCTGGATATAGAGCAGTGGAAGGACGGATTCGTCCGCGGCACCGTGAATATGGAGAAGGAAGGGTATCTGTTCTTTTCTATCCCCTTCGATGAAGGCTGGAGCGTGACGATTGATGAAAAAAGCGGTATAATGGAAGAAGTCTTCGGCGCATTCTGCGGAGTGAAGGTACCCGCAGGAGAACATACCGTGGAGCTGCGCTATATGCCGGACGGGCTTGTCTCGGGATTCCTTCTGAGTCTTGCGGCACTCATCCTTCTTGCGGCGGCCATGATATGGGAGCATCGGGGAACCGGACCAAAACGGGAAAAATCCGCTGTCCGACAGGAGGCGGATCTTGAAAAAAGGAGAACAGACATGAAAAAAGAGCGACTGGAAGATTATGTACTGACGATTCCGGATTTCCCGGAGCCGGGAATCATGTTCCGCGATGTCACCACGATTCTGCAGGATGCAGACGGTCTGGGAATGGCAATCGACGGCCTGGCAGATGCCCTGGAGGGCCTGGAGTTTGACGCGGTGCTGGGACCGGAGGCCAGAGGCTTTATCTTCGGCGTACCGGTAGCCTACAAGCTGCACAAGGGCTTCATTCCGGTGCGGAAGAAGGGAAAGCTTCCCCGTGAGACCGTTTCCATCAAGTATGATCTGGAATACGGCAGCGCGGAGCTGGAGATTCACAAGGATGCCATAAAGCCGGGCATGAAGGTGGCTATCGTGGATGACCTGATGGCGACCGGCGGCACCATGGCTGCCATTGTGAAGATGGTGGAAGAGATGGGCGGAGAGGTTGTAAAGCTCTGCTTTGTGATGGAGCTGGCGGGACTCAATGGCAGAGAAAAGCTGGCCGGACATGAGATTGCATCTCTGATCACCTACGAGGGAAAATAAGAGACATCACAGAATAAGAAGTACATGAGGAGGAGCTGGTATGGAGTTAACCGATAATGGAAGAAAGGCAGAGCGGGTCCTGGAGGCACCGGCGGATTTTACCGAGCCGGAGATCCTCTTTGACAAGCTTATTGCGGCGATCCACAGATACCACCCTTCCGATGATATTTCCCAGATTGAGAAGGCGTATCGCATCGCCCGTGATGCCCACAAGGATCAGAAGAGAAAGTCAGGCGAACCCTATATTATTCATCCGCTCTGCGTCGCCATCATCCTGGCAGACCTGGAGCTGGACAAGGAGACGATCATTGCCGGAATTCTGCATGACGTGGTAGAAGACACCATCATGTCCTATGATGACCTGGTACAGGAATTCGGCGAGGAGGTGGCCCTTCTCGTCGACGGCGTCACCAAGCTGACCCAGATTTCCTGGCACAAGGATAAGGTGGAGATTCAGGCGGAAAACCTCCGCAAGATGTTCCTGGCCATGGCCA
>DMCD01000060.1 GCA_003445895.1 Lachnoclostridium sp.
GCCGCTCCGATAAACAGAATCGTGAGCATGACCCGAAGCCACAGAAGCGTCAGGAACAGGGATGCCAGGGAACCGTAAATCGAGGACTTCCAGAAGATAGGCATGACTCTGCTGAAGACCGCGGTGAAGATAATCCAGACCGCCGCCGTGAGCAGCGCCCCGGGCACCTGGGCCCGCAGCTCTCTCTTTCCGCCCGGCAGGAAGGTGTAGAGGAGGATCAGCAGCAGCACGGCAAAGGCGCCCGCCGCAATCCCGCTGTAACGGATCACGGACACCAGAAGTCCCGTCATCTGTTCAAACCCGAACCGGACCGCCAGGGATGTGACCAGCTCCGTCAGGGTGTCTCCCAGGAAGTTGAACACCAGGACCGCCGGAATCAGGATAACAATAAACAGGGTAAACAGCAGGGAAATTCCCTTATTCTTCAGTCCCTTCCTTTGGTTCTGGGAAATCCTTATGAGCCCCTTCTGAATCGCGGTTACGCCGCCGCTGGCTGACCACAGGGATGTAGCTCCGGCTATCGATGCCAGAAGGCCGTTTGACTGGCTTCTCAGGTTTGTCACCACGCCCAGAAACAGGTTTTTCATCTGCGGGATATCCGGAAGAAACCGGAATACCAGATTGGTGAAATCCTCCGGCGAATACCAGGGAATCATGTTGAGCAGGGAGATTATCAGCATCACCAGCGGGAAAAAGGCCGTGATAATTCCCAGTGTCGCATGCCCTGCGTAGACAACGACATCATTTTCCAGAAACAGAGCAAGCGTCCGTTTCGCGCGCTGAACATATCTTTTCATCATTATAATCCCCCTTGCTGCGCTCTGCAGTCACTTCTATTATAGCAGGGATCCTCTCATTTGGGATCTGTGATATACTGTTTGTGTGAGCCCCGAAAAGAGAATCCTATATTCCGAATAAGGAGGAGTATCTCCATGAGTGAGAATAACTATCTGCAGTATTTCAAAAAAGTCCAGAACGGCAACGATGTCAGAGGAGCCGCCATCGCGACGGACAAGGAAGCCCTGACCATATCCGAACCGCTGGCAGCCTATATTGCGAGGGCATTTGCCTCATATCTGTCCGAAAAGCTGGGGAAACCCGCTTCCGAGCTTCGCATCGGCGTAGGCCACGACAGCCGCATGACCGCGCCGCAGATGAAGGCGGGATGCCTGCTCGGCCTCTCTATGGCAAAGGCATACGACTGCGGCCTCATCACCACCCCCGCCATGTTCTGCTCCACCGTTCTTCCGGGAAGTAATTTCGACGGCGCCGTGATGATCACCGCAAGCCACCTTCCCTTCAACCGGAACGGCATGAAGTTTTTTACAAAGGACGGCGCTCTGTCCAAGGCAGAGCTGACGCAGATTCTGGAGCAGGCAGCCGCACTGGCAGGAGTCTTCGCCGAAGAATCCCCGGAGACACTGCTGACTTCCGATAAACTTCCGGTGGGCGATGGCACCGTCACCGTCTTTGACATGAAGTCCCTCTACTGCGAGCATATGAAGGAGATTATCCGCGCCAATTCCGGTTCGGATGAAGAAAAGCCCCTCACGGGACTTCGCATCGCGGTGGACTCCGGCAACGGCGCTTCCGGCTTCTTTGCCTCGGATATTCTCGAACCCCTGGGCGCAGACACCGAAGGAAGCCAGTTCCTTAACCCCGACGGAACCTTCCCGAACCATGTCCCGAACCCGGAAGACAAAACTGCCATGGAGGCCATTCAGAAGGCCACGCTGGAGCATCATGCCGACCTGGGCGTCATCTTCGACTGCGACGGTGACCGGGCCGCGGTGGTATTCTCCGACGGCATGCCGGTCAACCGGAACACCCTGATCGCCCTTCTGGGCGTCATCGTGGCGGAGCAGGCGCCGGGATCCACCGTGGTTACCGATTCTGTCACCTCCGACGAGCTGGCGGAGTTCCTGGAAGGATCCCTGGGGCTTAAGCACCTTCGTTTCAAGAGAGGCTATAAGAACGTCATCGACAAGGGCATCGAGCTGAACGCGGCGGGCGAGACCTGCGAGCTGGCCATCGAGACCTCCGGCCACGGCGCTTTTAAAGAGAATTACTTCTCCGATGACGGCGCCTACATCGCCGCCAAGATCATCGGCCGCATGGCCCGTATCCGCAGAGAGGGAAAGACTTTGGAGTCTCTTATCGCAGACCTCCGGCAGCCGGCCGAGGCCGCGGAGATGCGTCTCAGTATTACCGCGGAGAACTTCAAGGCCTACGGGCAGCAGGTGCTCGAAGACTTCCGGACCTTCTGTGCAGCCGACCCGCGGTTCCATATCGTTTCTCCCAACTATGAGGGGGTACGTGTGGCCTTCGATGATGAAGAAGTCAAGGGCTGGCTTCTCATCCGCCTTTCCCTCCACGATCCGGTGATCCCCATCAACCTGGAATCCGCAAATGACGGAGGTGTCGACATCCTGAAGGAGCGCATCCGCCCCTTCATCGAAGCCCACTCCGCCCTTCAGTAATTCAGTAAAGGTAGTTTTTGATAATGAATGAAAACCTGAAACCCTGGTTCTTCCGGTGCGGTATCGGAATATTTCTTCTGTATCTCCTCTTCCGCATCCGTTATGCTGCGGGAAGCTTTCTGAACATCCCGCAGGAAATCTCGGACAGAACCTATACTACAGCGGAGGAACAGGCAGCCCTGTTCCTCCTGTCCTTTGTCCTGTTCCTGCTGTTCTCCCTCATCCTGTCCGCCATCCTGGTGGGCGGAGTGCTGAGCGGAGAAGAACGGACCGTACTTTTTGGCCTGACAGCCGCCGTACTTGCCGTTTTTTATATCTATGCCTGCCTCTACGGCTATCCTCTTCTGGATAACCACATCACGACGGCCTGGCTGATGACGGGGCGGTATACGTCGACCCTGGTGCTGTCCATCCTGAAGCTCTTCGCCGGCCTCTTCGGCAAAAGCTTTTCCTGGAACGGCAGTCTCGCCTGGCGGATGACCTGCGGCATCCTGCTTGCCTGCCCGCTGGTGCTCTTTTCCACCTTTGTGGGACTGCGGAATACCATTCCGGTGCTCTTAGGCGCCTTTCTGCCCTCCTTCTGCTTCCTGACCGGCCAGTACGCAGAGCTTCCCGGACCCCAGATGATGCTCTTCGGTCTCGCCGCAGCTCTCGTGTCCGCCGTCATGCTGGTCAAGTTTACGGACCCGCAGCTGCTGGGACGGGAAGCGAAGATAAAGAAAGCCAAAGCACTCCTTCACGTCTCAGTGGATGACAAAAAACGGGCTTACTTTGCCGCAGCCCTCGCCATTCTGTGGATCCTCACCTTCCTTCTGGACAGGGTCCGCTCCTTCGGCGAGGTCATGAAGCTGATATTTGCCAGCAGCGTCTATGCCTACCAGAAGAACCTGAATGTGCTGGGGGACATGCGCATTGCCCAGGCCATGCTGGTCTCCTACACCCTCTCTCTCCTGGTGAAGTTTGTCCTCTCCAAGGTGGAGTTTGAAGATGATTTCCGCTTCTCCGGCCTGATCAACACCGGATACATGCTGCTCCTGCAGGTCTGGGTCATGCCGGTTCTGACGAAATTCTTCGGCAAAGCCGCCGAACAGGCCCAGGGTAGTCTTCCCGGTGATGCCGTGAATCAGACGGCCGGGCAGCTGGGCCAGTCTGCCATGGGCTTTGTCCAGGGCCTGGCCGGAAAAAGCATGCTTCTTGTTCTGGCCTTCTATACCGCAGTCGCCATACTGGGCCTTCTTCTCATGGCCCTTCTCATTCGGATACCTGCCATCCGGCTCTTTATCTGGTTTCTGGTCTACTTCTCCGCCTGCACCTTCGTCTGGTGCCTGGTGGGGCTGTACTACCAGAAGCAGATGAACAGCTGGATGCTCCTGGCCATCTGCTATGGCCTGAACTGGGTTCTGAACCATCTGATATCCTCCGGAAAGGACCTCCGGAAGGCGGTAAACACCTGATATTGTCCTGTTTCTCTGAGCCGCACATCGAAAACCGATGGCGGCTCTCTTTTTTGCCATTTTGTTATTGACAACTAACTCAGATCAGTCTATACTAACCCAAATTAGTTATTTCTAACACTGAAAGACATCATCCTGCTGAAGTGCAGAATTATGAGAACAGGAGGTAACATGATGCCGCTCGCAATGGCCGGAAACGGAGAAAAAGTAACCATCAAAAGAGTCGGTGGGTCCGACAGCGTGCGTCAGCATCTCGCTGAGCTGGGCTTCATCGTCGGAGAACAGGTCGCAATTGTGAATCAGGTAAGCGGAAATCTTATTATTCAGGTCAAGGACAGCAGAATTGCGCTGGACAAGACCATGGCCAGTAAGATTTTCATATAATACAACGACAGGGAGGAGCATCTATGAAAACACTGAAGGATACCGCCGTCGGTGAAACCGTCACGGTCGTGAAGCTTCACGGAGAAGGTCCCGTCAGACGCCGTATCATGGATATGGGCATCACCAAAGGTGTGGAGGTCTATGTCCGGAAGCTGGCGCCCTTAGGCGATCCGATGGAACTGAACGTAAGAGGTTATGAGCTTTCTGTGAGAAATGCGGACGCCGCGCTCATCGAAGTAGAATAACCGGAAATAAAAAAGAGGGGAAACATCGAATATGGAAATTAAAATCGCACTTGCTGGAAATCCGAACAGCGGCAAAACCACCCTGTTCAACGACCTGACCGGCAGCCGCCAGTACGTAGGTAACTGGCCGGGTGTTACCGTCGAGAAGAAGGAAGGACGTCTGAAAGGCCATGATGACGTGGTAATCCAGGACCTTCCCGGTATCTATTCTCTCTCTCCCTATACCCTGGAAGAAGTTGTTTCCAGAACCTACCTGGTTCATGAGAAACCGGATGCCATCATCAATATCGTTGACGGCACCAACATCGAGAGAAACCTGTATCTGACAACACAGCTCATGGAACTGAATATCCCCATGGTTATCGCGCTGAACATGATGGACCTGGTCCGGAAAAACGGCGATACCATCGATACCAAGGCTCTTTCTGACAGACTGGGCGTTCCGGTGATGGAAATCTCTGCCCTGAAGGGTGAGGGTTCCAAGGAACTGGCCGACTGCGCCATCGCCGCTGCAGGAAAGAAGAACGAGGGAAATCGTCCCTCCTTCCTGACCGGCAAGGCAAAGGATGCCGTGGAATCCATCGAATCGATGATCCGCGGAACCGGGGATGACAGTCTTCTTCGCTGGAATGCCATCAAGATTTTCGAGAGAGACCAGAAAGCCGTCTCCGAGCTCTCCCTCTCCGAAGAAACCCTGAAAAAAGCGGAAGAAATCATCAGCGCCTGCGAAAAGGAGCTGGACGATGACGCCGAGAGCATCATCACCAACCTGCGGTACAGCGGTATTACCGCCATCACGGATACCGCAGTCAAGAAGGGCCGCGCCCGCGGTGAGCTCACCGTATCCGACAAGATCGACCAGATCGTGACCAACCGGATTCTCGGTCTTCCGATCTTTGCGGTCATCATGTTCTTCATCTACGCCATCGCCATGGGCGGCTGGAGTGTTTCCATCGGTACCGCCGCCACCGACTTCACCAATGATGTGATCTTCGGCGAGTGGGTTCCGGGATTTGTAGACGGCATTCTCTCCGCTCTCAATGTCGCAGAAGGCACCGTTCTCTACGGACTCATCCAGGACGGCATCGTGGCCGGCGTTGGTGCCGTGCTCGGTTTCGTACCGC
>DMCD01000223.1:0-4355 GCA_003445895.1 Lachnoclostridium sp.
AGAATCCGTCAGGATTCTTTCATTTGCTTTCCGCGGAAAGCACCGTAAACATCCCGGCGCGGCGCAGAGCGGGGCGAAGGGCCAGATAGATAACGGAGGAGGCGATTGCGGAGGTCACGGCATTGACCGAGGTCGCCATGATGTTCCATGCCAGCGTCAGCTCCGCCGCCGGTTTTCCGACAATCAGCAGTTTATAATAGTATCCGATCAGCGGGTCCGCAATGACATTGAACAGGAGGCCGGAAACCGCGGCCAGCACCACAAACCGGACAATATGCTTCTGGTCTGTGCTCTGGTCGATCTTCCCAATCCGATGAGCCACAAAGCCGGCGATCAGTCCGATGCAGAGCTTGCAGATAAAGGTTTTCGGTGCATAGACCACATAAACCGGATCCATCAGATCCCCGATGGTCATTCCCAGGGCACCGCCCAGTCCGCCGTACATGCCGCCCAGAAGCAGGGCGCCGAGGACACATACTGCATTGCCGAGATGTATGGATGTGGCATCGCCGCCCGGAAGGGTAATCCGGATCTGTCCGAAGGTAAATACCACATAGGACAGGGCTGCCAGCAGTCCCACCACCGCAACTTTATAGGATACATTCTTGTTCTGTGTCACAACAGTCACCTCATTTCTCATTAGTATTATCTGTTATGACACATGGTAGCATCATTTTGTATTGATGAAAACATACAATTTTTAATATTTTTAAAGGGTCAGTCGTGGGATTCCACACACAGAAGCCTTCCCGAAGAAAAGACAATCTCCCCCTGTTCTCCGGCCAGTTCATTGCTGACCATCAGGGAACTGCCCATCCGGACATCACAGTCGGTAAGGGGATACTTAAATCCCTTAAGCGTTACGCCGGATACCTGCTCCGATAAAGGAATGAAGGAGATGTACTTTCCCCACACCCCACCGCGGAGGAATTCTTCCCCGCTCCGAACCATGTGAATCCGGTTGATGGGGTCATAGAGGAAGCCGGTAAGCCCCAGGTCCCGGTACATGGAAAGAAGCTGAATATTTGCCAGCTCATGATCCAGTCTTCCCCCGAGAGCGCCCAGAATATCGCAGCTTTTGCATCCCTCCCGGAGCGCCAGACGCATGGCCAGCTCCGTATCCGTCTCGTCCTTCTCGGGCCGGTGAATCTCAAATTGGATCCGGTCGCTTCTGCGGTACTTTTCTGCGAGGCTTTCTTCGACGCTGTCCAGGTCTCCCACCACAATATCCGGGCAGATGCCCAGAAGGTCAAATACCCGAAGGCCCGCATCCGCGGCAATGGTCACATCCCATGTTCTGTTTTTTACGAATTCACGGGCGAAACCGGTATCTACCCTTCCGCCCGTGATGATAAGACAAGTCTTACTTTTCATATTCGTTGAATACTCTGAAAAATGCCTCCGTATTCGCAGTCGGATCGCCGCGGAACACGGCGGAGCCTGCAACGATCGTGTCGGCACCTGCCTGCAGCACTTCCTTCACATTGTCCAGCTTAACGCCGCCGTCCACCTCAATGCGGACCGACAGTCCCCGGGAATCGATCATCTCCCGCAGCGCACGGATCTTATCCAGGGCATAGGGAATAAACTTCTGTCCTCCGAATCCGGGATTGACGGACATGACCAGAACCATATCCACCTCGGGCAGAATGTACTGAAGAGTCTCGACCGGCGTCGCGGGATTGAGGGCAACCGCTGCTTTCATGCCCGCTTCCTTTATCTGGTGAATGGTCCGGTCCAGGTGGAGACAGGCTTCCTGATGCACGCAGAGGATGTCTGCGCCTGCAGCTTTCATATCACTCACATATCTTCCGGGTTCCTGCACCATCATGTGAACATCAAAGACGCGCTCTGTGCAGGAGCGCAGGCTCTGGATCACCGGCATGCCGAAGGAAATGCTGGGAACGAAGGTTCCGTCCATCACATCGAGATGAACATACTGTGCTCCGGCCAGGTCAATGGCGTGAAGCTCCTCACCGAGCTTCCGGAAATCTGCTCCCAGGATGGAAGGTGCAAGTATAATCATGGTCAGCCTCCTTATTCTGCAGAAAATCAGTACTTTCTTCTGTTTTTCAGTTCGTCGTAAATCAGTCGGTAATTGTCGTAGCGGCTCTCGGCCAGTTCTCCGCGGGTGAGGGCACGTTTTACGCCGCAGTCCTTCTCGCCGATATGAATGCAGCCAAGAAAACGGCACTCATCTTCCCATGCCGCAAATTCCGGGAAATAATCCTTCAGCTCTTTTTCGTCGATTCCGTCCACATAGATGGAGCTGAATCCCGGCGTATCGCAGACGAAGGTGTCCTTTTTCACAAAAAACAGTTCCGAATGCCTGGTGGTATTCTTTCCCCGGGCAATTTTCCGGCTCAGCTCCCCCACCTCCATGCCGGCCAGCGGCTGCAGATAGTTGGTTAAGGTCGACTTGCCGACGCCGGAAGGTCCGGCAAGAACCGTGGTTTTGGACTCCAGAAGCTTCATCAGTTCATCCATGCCCTTGTCGGTGCTTGTGCTGATAAAGCAGACGCGGCAGCCTGTGGGCTCATAGGTGCGCCGGAGGATTTCCTCCTCCTTTTCGCTTCCCAGGTCCGACTTGCTGAAGCATACGATAACCGGGACATGCTGCTTCTCCATGACGATCAGAAACCGGTCCAGAAGATTCAGGTTCGGTTCCGGGTCGGTTACGGAAAAGACCACCAGCGCCTGGTCCACATTGGCGACGGCCGGCCGGATAAGACGGCTCCTGGATGGCAGAAGGACATCAATATTCCCCGTTCCTTCCGCCTCATCCAGAATGGAAAACTCCACGTCATCGCCCACCAGAGGTTTGATGTTCCGGTTACGGAACACCCCCCTGGCATGGCATTCATATACTTTGCCGATCCCGTCGTGAACATAGTAGAAACCGGCAATTCCCTTGATTATCTTTCCCTGCATTACCTGTCCATCTCCACAAAACTCAGAGAATATGTCTTCAGTACGCGGTCATTGGTCAGATCAAGAACCTGCAGTGTTCCCGTGGGAACGCCGTCCGCGCCTTCGATATTGTAATGCACCGGCACAGCGGTGTCCCCTGTGATATCCGTCGGGTCCATAATCACCTTGGTGACGCTCTCCCCGTTGACATACTGCTTCATGACGATGGAAACTTCCAGCGTTGTGCTCGAGGCGCTCGGTCCCAGATACTCCTGGAGAGAAATCACGTCATCGACGGCTGCCACAAAGTGGGTGCTCTTGCCCGCACTGACAACATAATCGACGGTGCTTCCCTTCTCCAGTTCCGTCTGCTTCTCCACCTTCTGGCTGATAACCGTGCCTTTGGCCGCATCACTGGTGCTCTCGGTTCGGGTGCCGGGGACAAGTCCCACGGACTGCAGAACAGAGATGGCACTTTCTTCGGGAATACCTGTGATATCGGGTACCGGAACCATCACTTTGACCGGTCCGAGGCTGACCAGCAGGGTTACGGTTTCTCCCTCGGCCGGTTCCTCCGGCGAATAGCTGATAACCATGCCCTTTTCTACGGTTTCATTGTTCTCTTCCCGCACTTCCGCCACCAGATTGCGGTTTTCCAGCATGCGCACGGCAGCCTCCGCATTCATTCCGGTGATGCCAAGTTCCGTCAGACTGATCTTCTTTGCGGCCTCTTCCGTAATCTCTATGGCCTCCGTCTCGGTCTCGGCTTCTGTGGTCTGTTCGGTTTCCAGCATGGACTCGGCCGCAGCCTCCGAAGTGTCCCGGCCGCCCGAGGGACTGCTGAAGATGCCGCTCAGACGCACCAGAATGACGATCACCACCACCGCAATGATAAGGCCGGCGATAATGCCGATGGACGAAAGCAGTTTGTCGATGGCATTGTCCTGCTCCTGCCTCTTGTACTGACGGTACTGATTACTTGTTTTTCTGCGGGGCCTCTCCACGGACTTGGCCGCGCGGATCACCGCATCTGAGTCCTTCTCCCGCACGTTGGTGGGCGCTGTCTCCAGGTCCGCCTCCGCCCGCAGATATTCATCCTCCGGATCCACCAGAGCATGCCTAAGGTCGGCGATCAGCTCATAGGCATCCTGATAGCGGTCTTCCGGCAGTTTTTCCGTGCACTTCCGGATAATCCGGGACATGCTGGGCGTCACTTCCGGGTTCAGGCTTTCCGGTGCCGGAATCTCCTTTTCCAGGTGGGCCAGCGCGATGCTGACCGGATTCTCCCCGTCGAAGGGAACGGTGCCCGTCACCATCTCGAACATGGTAATGCCGAGGGAATAGATGTCGCTTCTCGCGTCGCTGTATTCCCCCCGCGCCTGTTCCGGCGAAATATAGTGCACAGAACCGACGGCGTTGGGTCCGCCCACGGTCTGCTCCGAGAC
>DMCD01000223.1:4525-6536 GCA_003445895.1 Lachnoclostridium sp.
ATGCCCTGTGCCACCTGAATGGAGATGCCGATGGCCTCCTTGATGCCGAGCTTCCCCTTCTTCTTGATGTAGCTTTTGAGCGTAATGCCCTCAATCAGCTCCATGACGATATAGTGCAGGTTTTCTTCATCGATGACGTCGAACACACTGACGATATTGGGATGGGAAAGGCTGGCCGCAGACTGGGCCTCCATCTTGAACTTGCTTACAAAGTTCGCATCCCTGCTGTATTCCTCTTTCAGCACCTTGATGCCGACGAGGCGGTTCAGGACATGGCACTTCGCCTGATATACCTCGGACATGCCGCCCGTGCCTATCAGGCCCAGAATCTCGTATCGGTTCTGCAGATATTCTCCTGTTTTAAGCATCATGGCGCATCACCTCGCTTATCTCAGGATCTGCAAGGATGACGGAAATATTGTCCCGTCCTCCGTGCCGGTTTGCGACAGATACCAGCTTCTCGGTGAGGTCCGACAGTTCTCCCGCACCTCCCGCGATTCCGGCGATTTCGTCGTCATCCACCATATTGCTGAGTCCGTCGGAGCAGAGCAGAAACCGGTCTCCCGGCATAAGGTCCGCTTCAAAGAAATCGGCGCTCACCTGGGAATCAATTCCCACGGCCCGGGTGATGATATTCTTGCTTCTTGCGTATTCGGCGCTGCCTCTGCGCATCCGGCCCCGTTCCACCATCTCTTCCACGTAGGAATGGTCCTTCGTGATCTGGATTGCCTGTCCCTTCCGGATCAGGTACAGCCGGCTGTCTCCGATATTGGCCGCATACAGGGTATCATCCGCGACCCAGGCTGCCACCAGGGTCGTCCCCATTCCGGAGTATTCTGCCTTCTCACAGGACAGGCGGAAGATTTCCCGGTTGACACTGTCGATGGTATCCCGGATAATCCGGCCGCCTTCCCGGTCGCCGGATTCCCGAATCTCTTCCACCATATGGCCAATCAGATAGCTGGAGGCGTAATCGCCGGCCAGATGGCCGCCCATTCCGTCCGCCACCATAAACAGATTCGGCAGCTTCCCCACCGGACCGGTGGAAGCATACAGCGCATCCTGATTGCTCTGCCGCATCATTCCCCTGTCGGTACGTGCAAATGCTTTCATACATTCCTCTCTGCGGTGGCGTCATGGTCCATGTAGCTCTTTCGGAGCTGACCGCAGGCGCCGTTGATATCCCGTCCCATCTCCCGTCGGACGGTCACCGCAATTCCTTTATTCTCAAGATACGACCGGAACGCCTCCACGGCGCGCCGGTCCGGCTGAACAAAGTCTCTTTCCCGGATCGGATTGACCGGGATCAGGTTGACATGACCGTGCTGCCGGCCGATAAGTGCCGCCAGCTCGGCGGCCTCGGCCGTATTGTCATTCACACCGCGCACCAGGCTGTATTCAAAGGTCACGCGGCGTCCGGTCTTTTCAAAGTAATAATGACATGCATCAAGAATTTCGTCAAGTTTGTACACCTTCGCGATGGGCATGAGGCCTTCCCGTACCCGGTCGTTGGGCGCATGGAGAGAAAGGGCCAGCGTAAGGGGTATGCCCTCTTCGGCCAGTCTCCGGATGCCGGGCACGATGCCGCAGGTGGACAGCGTAATATTCCGCTGGCTGATATTCTGCCCCTTTTCATGGGTGATGAGGCGGATAAACCGCAGTACATTATCGTAATTGTCCAGAGGCTCTCCGGAACCCATGATCACAATGTTGGACACCCGCTCTCCGGTATCCCGGATAATCTCATAGACCTGTCCCAGGATCTCCGAGGGGAGAAGATTTCTCGCCAGCCCGTCGATGGTGGAGGCGCAGAATCGGCAGCCCATCCGGCATCCGGCCTGCGATGAGACGCAGACGGAATTCCCGTGGTGATACCGCATGAAGACACTCTCAATCACATTGCCGTCCGGCAGCGCAAAGAGGTACTTTCTTGTCCCGTCGATCTTGGAGATACGGACATCCGCCTTCTTCAGCGTCACATAATCCGCATTCTCCCGGAGCTTTTCCCGAA
>DMCD01000283.1:0-2535 GCA_003445895.1 Lachnoclostridium sp.
TGTTTATCTGCTTTGCGGGGGTTCCCTTCATCATTGCCTACAATGTCATCAGCAGCATCTTCCGGGGACTGGGGGATACAAAGAGCCCCATGTACTTTGTGGCCATCGCCGGTGTGTTCAACATTGTGCTGGATTATGTGCTCATCGGTCCCTTCGCCATGGGGGCCGCAGGTGCAGCTCTGGCTACGGTGGCAGCCCAGGGACTGAGCGTGGGGATGGCCCTCCTGGCGCTGACACGCTTTCCTGTGGGCGTAAAGGTCGGAAGAGAGGACCTTTCTTTTGAACGGAATACGATAGGCGGAATTCTCTCCGTTGGGGTTCCCATTGCCTTCCAGGAGGGACTGATCCAGATTTCCTTTCTGGTGATTACGGCCATTGCCAATGCCAGAGGGGTGAGTGTGGCCGCCGCGGTGGGCATTGTGGAGAAGATCATCTGTTTCCTGTTTCTGGTCCCCTCCGCCATGTCGGCTGCGGTTTCCGCTGTGGCAGCCCAGAATGCGGGAGCCGGGTACCATAACCGAAGCGCGGCGGCGCTCCGGCTCGGCATCCGTATCATTATCGGATTCGGTTTTATTATTTTTGTACTGTGCCAGTTCGGTTCGGAACCGATGGTGTCGCTCTTTGTGAAAAATGACCCGGATGTGGTCCGGCTGGGCGGCCAGTATCTGCGGTCTTACTCGGCGGACTGCATGATTGCGGGAATCCATTTCTGCTTCAGTGCCTTCTTCAGCGCTTATCGGAAGGCAATGTATTCCTTCCTGCACAATATGGCCAGTGTTCTGCTGGTGCGTATTCCGGGAGCTTATCTTGCATCAAAGCTGTTCCCGGAAACGCTGTTTCCCATGGGACTTGCGGCGCCCATGGGGTCACTTCTCTCCGTGGCCATCTGCCTGGTGCTGTATTTCCGGGGGCGAGAGTACTGGAACCGGACGGAGGACTGAGAGGGCGGTCTGTCCGTTCGCCCTGCTTAATACTATGATTATATATGCCTGTATTTCATCCGGCCGGATAAGATACAGGCATTTTTCTAAATACGGATTTTGTGATAGTTTAGCGGAACCTCATAATATAACGATGCCTGGACGGCAGTTGTTTGTTGAAAAATACCATAGTTTGCGGTAGAATATTAAGCAGGTCGATGGTAGTTTTCAACTATATCGTTCGGATACTTAATTCCACATCACACAAGGAGATTTTTATGATTGTCATCAACTTTCTGCTCGCGATGCTGCCTATCTTCTGGCTCATGGTTGCTTTGGCCGGGCTCAAGATGCCGGGCTTCAAGGCCTGCGGCATAGCTGCTGTCATAGCCGCCGTTCTTGCAACCTTCTTCTGGAAACATGCTCTGTTCCTGACCGGTGCAGCCGCCCTGGAAGGAACCCTGAATGCGATCTGGCCTATCTGCCTGGTCATTATTTCCGCCCTTTTCACTTACAATCTGACATTGGAAACCGGCGCCATGGAAAAAATTAAAAAAATGCTGGCCGGTGTTTCCGCGGACGGACGAATCCAGATGCTGATTATCGCCTGGGGATTCGGTCACTTTATGGAAGGCATGGCGGGCTTCGGTACCGCAGTTGCTATTCCGGCCGGTATTCTTGTGGCTCTGGGTTTTGACCCGGTGAAGACCATCGTTGCCTGCCTCGTTATCAACGCCATGCCCACAGCGTTCGGTTCGGTAGGCGTTCCGGCGATGACCCTGAGTGCAGTTTCCGGCGTAGAGATTCTTCCCCTCTGCGGCGCTATTGCTACCATTGAGTGCCTGCTGTTCCTGATCTCCCCGTTCTTTATGATCATGATTTTCGGCGGAGGCCCGAAGGCACTGAAGGGCGTCTTCGGCATCACTGCAGCTGCAGCGGTTTCCTTCGTTGTTCCGGAGTTCCTGACAGCGAAGTTTGTCGGACCGCAGCTTCCGGATGTTATCGGTTCCGTCATCTGCCTGGGCGTCCTGATTGCCCTGTGCCGGATGAGAAAAGGCACTCCGATTCCCGAAGAGTACCGGACCACATCCGCGGCGGGCGATGATGCCCCGATTACGGCGAATGATGCTCTGGTGGCATGGGCGCCCTTTATCCTGATTCTGATTTTCCTTCTGATTACTTCCCTGGTGCCGGCAGTACATGACCCGCTGTCCGCCATCAAGACATCGGTACATGTGTATCCGGTGGAAGGAACATCAGCGCTGACCTTCCCCTGGGTGAATACCCCCGGCGTCATCATCTTTGTGGCTGCATTCCTGGGCGGTCTTATCCAGAAGGCAAGTCCCGCGAGAATCATGAAGGTCTACGGAAAGACACTGAAATCCAACTGGAAGACAGTTTTCACTATCTGCTGTGTTGTGGCAACGGCAAAGATCATGGACCACAGCGGCATGACGAAGGATATTTCCACCCTGCTGGCCCAGACCGGCTCCTTCTTCCCGCTGGTATCTCCGCTGATTGGCGTTCTCGGTGCATTTATCACCGGAAGCGGAACCAGTACCTGCGTTCTCTTCGGAAGCATGCAGGCCATGACAGCTGCGGAGATCGGTGCGGA
>DMCD01000283.1:2687-13593 GCA_003445895.1 Lachnoclostridium sp.
GTGGGAATGCCCGGCAAGGAAAGCCTTATCCTTCAGGGAGTCATCAAGTACTGTGTGCTGTTCACCGTTATCGGCGGACTTGTATGTTATCTGATGCCCATGCTCTTCTGAGGCACAGTTATCTGATGTAAATGAAAAGACAGGAATAAGAAACCGGATTAAGAAAGGAGAAACCCGATGGCAACTTACAACACTCTGACACCGGAGCTGATTGAGCTTCTGAAGCAGGCGGCGCCGGGACATCTTCTGACGGGAGAGGATATCAATGAGGATTATTCCCACGACGAGATGCCCATCTACGGAAAACATGCCCCGGAGGCACTGCTCATGGCCACGTCCACAGAAGAGATTGCGGCGGTCATGAAGATATGCAATGAGAATCTGATTCCCGTGACGCCCAGAGGCGCAGGTACGGGACTGGCCGGCGGATGTGTTCCGGTACTGGGAGGCGTCGTTATCGATACCACCAGAATGAAACGGATTCTCAGCTATGATTTTGAGAACTTCACGGTCACCATCGAACCCGGCGTTCTTCTGCAGGACCTTGCCGAGGACTGCCAGAAGCAGGGATATCTCTATCCGCCGGATCCCGGTGAAAAGCTGGCTACCGTGGGCGGCAACGTGTCGACGAATGCCGGCGGCATGCGCGCCGTCAAGTACGGCACCACCAGAGATTATGTGCTTTCCATGAAGGTGGTTCTTCCGAGCGGCGAGATCACCCGCTTCGGCGCCGCTGTCAGCAAGACCAGTTCCGGATACAGCCTGCTGAACCTGATGATCGGTAGTGAAGGAACCCTGGGCATCATCACAGAGCTGACGCTGAAGATTATTCCCGCACCGAAGAAGGTTATCAGTCTGGTTGTTCCCTTTGAGGATCTGGAAACGGCAATCTCCACGGTCCCGAAGATCAAAAAGGCCAATCTCGGACCCCAGGCCCTGGAGTTCATGGAGAGGGAGATTGTTCTTTCCAGTGAGCGCTACATCGGCCGTTCCGTATTCCCGCAGGTCATTGAGGGAGTGACTGCCGGTGCCTATCTGCTGATTACCTTTGATGCCGAGGATGAGGACACCCTTCTCGACATGGTGGAGAAGTGCAGCGAGATGGTGCTGGAGGAAGGCGCTCTCGATGTTCTGGTGGCGGATACGCCCGCCAAGATCAAGGATGCCTGGGCCGCACGCTCCAGCTTCCTGGAGGCCATTGAAGCCGAGACGAAACTGCTCGATGAGTGCGACGTGGTCGTTCCGGTCAACAATATCGCTTCCTTCCTGACCTTTGCCAAGGAGTACGGCGAGGAGTGCGGTCTTATCATCAAGAGTTTCGGCCATGCCGGCGACGGAAACCTTCATATCTACCAGTGCAGCAATGACCTGGAAGAGGAAGAGTTCAAGCGCCGTGTAGATAAATACTTCATGAAGCTGTATGAGCACGCTGTTTCCTGCGGAGGACAGGTTTCCGGCGAGCACGGCATCGGACGGGGCAAGGTGAAGTATCTTGCAGAGTCCGTAGGACCGGTGAATATGGCGCTCATGGAGGGCATTAAGAAGGTCTTTGACCCGAATATGATTCTTAACCCGGGTAAAGTCTGCTATACGCTGTAACAGAAAACCAAAGAGGAGGTATGCTGTATGGAAATTCTCGTATGTATGAAACAGGTTCCGGATGATTCTGTGGAAATCCGCCTTGGGACTTCCGGAGAACCGGATCTGTCTCAGGCGGAGCCGCAGGGAAACGCCTTTGACACCTATGCGCTTGAACTTGCAACGCGTTTTGTTGAGGCCAATGGCGGAACCATCACCGTTGCTACCGTAGGAACAGAGGCGGACAAGGTCTGCCTTAAGAATTCCCTGGCTGTAGGCGCAAAGAATGCCGCACAGATTGAAGGGCCGGAGAAGGCGGATGCATCCGTCACGGCAGCATTTCTGGCGGCCGGCATTAAGAAGATAGAAGCTGACGCAGGAAAGCCGTTTGACATGGTGCTCTGCGGCAGAGAGTCCACCGATTATATCGGCGGAGAAGTCGGAGAGATCCTGGCCGAGAAGCTGGGACTGCCTTTCGTCACAGACGTCGTGGAAGTAACGCCCGGAGAGGGAAAGGTTACGCTGAAGAAGGAGCTGGAGACCGGATATGCGATGGTGGAAGCTGCACTTCCCTGCATCATGACCATCTCCAAACCGAACTATGATCCCCGTTATCCGAGCATCAAGAGCAAGCTGGCAGCCCGCCGTGCAGTGATCCCGACCATCGGAAAGGATGCACTTGCGCTGGGAGACGGAGATGCTGACGTAAAGATTTCCCATATTTCCTACATGGAGCCCCCGAAGAGGACCGCAGGCGTGAAGATTCAGGAAGAAGATCCGGAAGCAGCTCTGGCAAAGGCCTTCGAGGTTCTGGCTGCTGACAAGGTTCTGTGATAAGGAGGGTTGACAATGAAAGCTTTGATTTTTGTTGAAAAGAAGGATGGCTCTCCTGTAGGCGCAAGTCTTGAGCTCTTTTCCGCCGCACAGGCACTGGGTGCGGAAGCAGTCGCAGTTGCCGTCGCTCCCGCAGAGGGCGGCCTGCTGGAGGATGCCATTACCGATGCTGTAGCGAAGAAAGCAGAGGAGTGCGGAGCTGACCTGGTGCTTCTGGCAGCAACGCCCATCGGAAAGCTGGTCTGCGCGCGTATTGCCGCAAGAATCGGCGCCGGCTCTGTGAATGATGCCATTGCCCTTGCCTGCGAAGACGGCAAGCTTCAGGTGACCCGTCCGGTATACGGCGGCACCATCCAGGAGACCCTGCAGGTGGAGACAAAGGCTGCGGTTGTGAGTGTCCGCGGCGCAAGCTATCCTGCACCGGAGACCGTCCCGGCCATCGAAGAGCTTTCCTCTGATGCGGAGCTTCGCGCTAAAGTTGTGGAGCTCATCGCGGAAGCGGGAGAGGCCGTCAACCTCGAAGATGCGAAGGTTATCGTAACCGGCGGACGCGGCATCGGTTCCGAGGAGAATCTGGGACTGTGCAAGGAGCTGGCAGAGGTTCTTGGCGGAGCTGTCGGCGGTACCCGTCCCGTCATTGAGAACGGCTGGCTTCCGAGAGTGCAGCAGGTAGGACAGTCCGGCAAGATCGTTGCTCCGGAGCTTTACATTGCCTGCGGCGTTTCCGGTGCGACACAGCACATTTCCGGAATGTCGGGCAGCAAGTATATTATTGCAATCAATAAGGATGAGGAAGCTCCCATCTTCTCCATCGCCGACCTCGGCATCGTGGGAGATGTGAAGAAGATTCTTCCGCTGATGATTGAAGAGTTCCGGAAGAAAAAAGCATAAGTGAAAGGAGAAACACATGTTTCAGATTGATGATACCCACCAGGAACTGATTTCCCTGTACAGAGATTTTGCCGAGAATACCGTGAAGCCCATCGCAGCGGACCTCGATAAGGAAGAGAGATTCCCGGAAGAGACTGTGGCACAGCTGGGCGAGCTTGGTATGCTGGGAATCCCGTTCCCGGAGGAATACGGCGGAACCGGCATGGATAACCTTTCCTATGTGCAGTGCATTGAAGAGCTCTCCAAGGTCTGCGCTTCCACAGGCGTAACCGTATCCGCACATACCTCTCTCTGCGCATGGCCGATCTATCACTTCGGTACCGAGGAGCAGAAGCAGAAGTATCTGGTTCCCCTGGCTTCCGGTGAGAAGCTGGGCGCTTTCGGCCTTACCGAGCCGAACGCAGGAACCGATGCGGCAGGCCAGAAGACCACCGCTGTGGATAAGGGCGATTACTGGCTTCTGAACGGAACCAAGATCTTCATCACCAACGCCGGCCCGGCAGAGATTTATGTCGTATTTGCCATGACCGACAAGGAAAAGGGCAATAAGGGCATTACCGCTTTCATCGTTGAGAAGGATATGGAAGGCTTCTCCATCGGAAAGCACGAGGAGAAGATGGGAATCCGCGGATCCGCAACGGCAGAACTGGTTCTTGAGGATGTGAAGGTTCCGAAGGAGAACATGCTGGGCGAGCTGAACAAGGGCTTCAAGGTAGCCATGATGACCCTGGACGGCGGACGTATCGGTATCGCAGCTCAGGCCCTTGGTATCGCGGAGGGCGCCATCAAGGAGACCGTGGAATACGTCAACAGCCGTGTACAGTTCGGCAAGCGCATTTCCCAGTTCCAGAACACCCAGTTTGAGCTGGCGCAGATGGCGGCCAACACCGAGGCTGCAAAGCTTCTGGTTTATCAGGCAGCCTGCGCGAAGGACAATGGAGAGAACTACAGCCATCTTGCCGCTATGGCAAAGCTTGTGGCTGCACAGAACGCCAGCGATGTTACCCGCCGCTGCCTGCAGCTCTATGGCGGCTACGGCTACACAAGAGATTATCCCATCGAGCGGATGATGCGCGATGCGAAGATCACCGAGATCTATGAGGGAACCTCGGAAGTCCAGAAGATGGTTATCGCAAACTGGCTGGGCGTGAAATAAGACGTGAAATGCAGAAAGTGATCTCTGATATGTGAATAATGCCCCGGGCATTGCGGAAGTGCCGCATCACTGCCCGGGGCATTTTACAGAGAAGGGATATGCATAACCTCCGGGAAGGAGTTAACAATGAATAAAATTACCGATGAATTGTATGAGAGATTCAAAACGAATCTGGAAAAGGTGGACGGCCGCTGCGTCCGTTCCTCTGCAGAGGACCTGGGAAAGACCCTGGCCGGTCTGATGAAGGAACTTGACATTCCGGACACCTGCCTGGCCGAGACTCCGCTGCTTGAGGAGACCGGCGTGAAGGCAGCCCTTGAGGAAGCGGGAATTACGGTTTATACCGACCATATCCGTCTGCACGGGGAGACGGCAAAGGGCGGCGTCTCCGAGGCACAGTACGGCATTGCCGAGCTGGGAACCCTGGTACAGGGACATGACGTGGTGGATGAGAGAATCGTGGCTACCATGTCGGAATCCTACTTCGGCATCGTCAAAGGATCCACCATCGTCCCCGAATATGATGATATGTTTGAGCTGCTGGCAAATCTCCCCGAGATGCCGAATTTTGTGGGCTTTGTCACAGGACCCAGCCGCACGGCGGATATCGAATGCGTCGGCACCGTCGGCGTGCACGGTCCCATCAGACTGACCGCCATCGTTGTGGATGACAGATAATCGGAAAGGAGGGAACAGATATGGCCAGCAATGAACTGAAACAGGAAATACGTTCCGCTCTGGATAATTCCACCCTGGCGAGAACACTGGGAAACTTCTGCAAGACCTACCCGGCAAAGAGAGAGAATGCCTATGCAGGAGTTGATTTCGAGGCAACCCGCGAAAAGATTAAGGAAGCCAAAACCTACGCTGCCGATCATGTGGATGAGATGATTGAGGAATTCACGGCAAACTGTGAGAAGCGGGGAGGTAAGGTTTTCCATGCCCACAGCACCGAAGAGGCAATGGAGTGGATTCGGAACCTGGTAAAGGAGAAGGGGGTAAAATCCATCGTCAAGTCCAAATCCATGGCTTCCGAGGAGATTCATTTTAATAAGGTTCTGGGGGATGACGGCGTCCTGGTCCAGGAGACGGACCTGGGAGAATTCATCATTGCCCTGGAAGGCAATACACCGGTCCACATGGTTATGCCGGCGCTGCATCTGAACAAGGAGCAGGTGGCAGACCTCTTCACGGACTATACCAAGGAAAAGAATGAGCCGATTATCTCTGAGGAGGTAAAGACGGCGAGACGGGTCATGAGAGACCGGTTCACCCATGCGGACATGGGCGTGTCCGGCGCCAACGTGGCGGTGGCCGAGACCGGAACCCTCTTCACCATGACCAATGAAGGCAACGGCCGCATGGTGGGAACCCTGCCGAAGATTCATCTCTATATCTTCGGAATTGAAAAGTTCGTCAAGTCCTTAAAGGATGCGGCACCGATCTTCAAGGCCCTTCCGAGAAACGGCACAGGCCAGCGGATCACCTCCTATATTTCCATGTATACGGGTGCCTGCGATGTGGTATCGGATAAGGAAAATGATACAAAAGAGAAGAAGGAATTCTACGCAGTGATCCTGGACGATCCGGGACGCCGTGCGATTCTTGCGGAAGAGGATTTCCGTCAGGTATTTGACTGCATCCGCTGCGGTGCATGTCTGGATGTCTGTCCGGCCTTTGCGCTGGTAGGCGGCCATGTATACGGCTCCAAGGTATACACCGGCGGTATCGGCACCCTGCTGACCCACTTCCTGGTGTCCGAGGACAGAGCAGAGCAGATTCAGAGCATCTGCCTGCAGTGCGGCAGATGTAAGGAAGTCTGCGGCGGCGGCATCAAGATCACCGACCTGATCCTGAAGCTCCGCGAGAAGAGCATGGAAGAGCATCCGGATGCGGTGAAGAAGTTTGCGCTGGATGCCGTGACGGACAGAAAGCTGTTCCACTCCATGCTGCGCATTGCTTCCGTGGCACAGGGCCCATTTGCCAAGGGCGCACCGATGATCCGCCATCTTCCGATGTTCCTGTCGGGACTGACCGAGGGAAGAAGCTTCCCGAACATTGCGAAGGTGCCGTTCCGCGACATTTTCCCGATGATCCCGCAGAGAATCGAGGGAGAGCAGAAGGGAACCATCGCCCTGTTTGCAGGATGTCTGCTTGACTTCGTATATCCGGACCTGGCAAGAGACGTTATCGTTGACCTGAATTCCATCGGATACAGGGTTGATTTCCCGATGGGCCAGGCCTGCTGCGGATGTCCGGCATCCAACATGGGTGACCTTGAGAATGCGGCGAAGGAAGCCCAGGTCAACATCGAGGGCATGGAAGCCGAGAAGTATGACTATATCGTTTCCGCATGTCCGTCCTGCACGCATCAGCTGAAGAGCTATCCCACATTCTTCGAGGAGGGAAGCGAGATGTACAACCGGGCAAAGATCCTTGCAGACAAGACCTATGACTTCTGCAAGCTGTTCTATGACCTGGGCGGCCTTAAGGATGAGGGTGACGGCAAGGAAACCAAGGTAACGTACCATGATTCCTGCCACCTGTGCAGAAGCCTGCGGGTAACCGAGGAACAGAGAGAACTGCTCCGTCACACCAAAGGGGTATCCCTGGTGGAGATGGAAGACCATGACAACTGCTGCGGATTCGGCGGTTCCTACAGTGTTCTCTATCCGGAGATTTCCGCACCGATCCTGGAGAAAAAGATTCAGAATATCGTGAACTCCGGCGCCGACACGGTGGCCATGGACTGCCCGGGCTGCATGATGCAGATTCGCGGCGGCCTCGATGCCAGAGGAATCGATGTCAAGGTAAAGCATACCGCAGAGATTCTGGCGGAAAAGAGAGGACTTATCTGATGCCCGTAAGGAGGGCCGTATGACCGGATACAGCAAACCCTGTGAAGTGGCAGGAGAGGCGGAACTTGGCCGGGTAAAGGAATACATCGGCAGATTTGCCGCCCACTCGTTAGGGGGCACGGAAACGGGAGCCGTTCTGGATGATGCGCTGGGCACCTCCGGGAAAATGATCCGGCCGAGGCTTATGCTTTTATCGAGCGCCCTCGGGCCGGACCGGGAAGAACGGTTTGAACGAATCTGCATGCTGGCGGCCATGGTGGAGCTCACCCACACGGCATCGCTCATTCATGATGATATCGTGGATGAGGCCGAAATCAGGAGAGGACAGATATCGATCCAGAAAAAGTACGGAAAAGATGCCGCGGTCTATGCGGGGGATTTCCTGATTTCCCGGGTGAATTACCATCTGGCGAAGGAAAAGCTTTTTGCGGCCGGCGCCATACTCTCGGAAACCGTGGAGAAGATGTGCCTCGGTGAGATTGGCCAGGCTGCATGCAGATACCGGGAGGATGTCACCCCGGAGAAGTATCTTGACAATATCAGAGGAAAGACAGCTGCCCTGTTCCGCACAGCCTGCTATCTGGGAGCCAGTGAGGCGGGATGTCCGGAAGCGGAGGCTATGGCATTGGGACAGCTCGGTGAATATATCGGGATTATGTTCCAGTTCCGGGATGATCTGATGGATTTTATGTCCACGGAGGCCCTGCAGGGAAAGGACACCCAGAAGGATTTCCGGGAGGGAATCTACACGCTGCCGGTGCTTCTGAGTGCGGAGAGCGAAGAGGGCAGAAAGGCCCTTCTGCCGTTTATGAAAAAGAGCAGAGAAGGCACTCTCTCGGAGGAAGACATCGCGCAGATGACCGGAGTGGTTCTTAACTTCGGCACCGAAAAGGCAAAGAAGGAGATTCACCGGTATGCCGGGCTGGCTTATGAACTGACAGAGCCGTATAAAGACAGTGCGCCGATGGCGCAGATCCGGAAACTGATTGGTAAGCTGGATGCAATATAATAACAAAACGAGACTCACCGCAAAGCATGCGCTGCAGCTTGCGGCGCCGCACACATGGGCTGCTTCCGTATGTCCGTCCCTGTTCGGCATCTGCTTCTGCAGGCTCAGGGGATTTCCTCTGGGACCGGGAAAGGCATGGCTGGTGCTTCTGGCCTGCATCTTTCTGCAGAGCGCGGTGAATACGCTCAATGACTATGTGGATTTTGTAAAAGGAACGGACAGCGCGGAGGATAACGTGGAAGTGTCCGATGCGGTGCTCATCTACAGCGGGATACGTCCTAAAGCCGCGAGAAATCTGGGAATCGGATATCTCCTGGCAGGCCTGTTCTTCGGCCTTCTGGCGAGCCTGGGAAATGGTCCCGCCCCGATTCTTATCGGAGCCGTGGGAGGCGCAGTGGTACTGCTCTATTCCGGAGGACCGCTGCCGGTCAGCTCACTCCCTGTGGGCGAGCTGGTCTCCGGTTTCGTGATGGGCGGCCTGATTCCCCTGGGAACGGCAGCCTGTGCGGACGGACGGCTGCACTGGGACATTCTGTTTTACAGTCTGCCTCTCATCTGCGGCATCGCGCTGATAATGATGAGCAACAACGGCTGCGATATTGAGAAAGATATCCTGGCCGGGCGGAGAACCCTTCCGACCGTACTCGGAAGAGAGAAGACCCTGGCTCTTTACAGGAGCCTGGTGGTTCTCTGGATTCTGCTGCTGGTGCTTATGGCGTTCCTTCTTGCCGGGCAGTTCGGATTCGTATGCCCGGTGCTGCTCATCCTCTTCGGAGGAAGGCACTTTCGCCGTATTCTCGGACTTGGGCTTCTGCCGGAGCAGAGAATCCTTCAGATGAAGGGGATTGCCGCGGCGAACCTGTTCGGAAACGGCGCCCTGATCCTCACCCTGCTGGTGAAGATGATAGCGGAGGTGTCCCGTGTCTGAGAGAACGGAAAAAGAGACAAAAGTATATGGAATTTTCCAGAGAATTGCAGGCCGCTATGACCGGTCCAATGCATTTATCAGTCTCGGCCTGCAGAAGCGCTGGAAAAAAATGCTGACAGATAAGGTTATCCGAAGGCTTCCAGAAGGAGCAAAGGTTCTGGATGTCTGCTGCGGAACCGGGGATATATCCCTGATGCTGGCCGATGCCGGACGGGATATACAGGTTACGGGACTGGATTTTTCGCCCGCCATGCTGCGGGAAGCAGAGCATCGGAGAAAACACAGAAAGAATGTGCGCTTTCTCCGCGGCAATGCCCTGGACCTGCCCTTCGGAGATGCCTGTTTTGATGCGGCTGTGATTTCATTCGGCCTGCGCAACACGGCAGACTATGAAAAAACAGTGCAGGAGATGAAACGCGTGGTCCGGAGGGGCGGCAGGGTATACTGCCTGGAGTCCCTGGTACCCGAAAACAGAGTGATAAAGCCTTTCTACCGGTTGTATTTCCGGCAGGTGATGCCGCTTCTGGGCGGCGGAAAGAGCTTCCGGAGGGAGTATCAGTGGCTGTATGAGTCCACAAGGGACTTTCTCGGAAGGAGAGACCTGGAGGCACTGTTTGGGGGAGCAGGACTTTCGGATATCCGCGCAAAAAGCCGCATGTTCGGCGCCTGTGTGCTGGTAAGCGGACGCAGGTGACGGGCGTAAAGTGAATACAGTAAAGAGGAGGATAGAACAATATGAGCGATGACAGATTTGACGCCATAATCGTGGGCGGCGGTCTTGCCGGATGTTCTGCAGCCATCGTGCTGGCCAGAGCCGGCAAAGAAGTGCTTATGATTGAGCGCGGCGATTACTGCGGCGCGAAGAATATGACGGGCGGACGGCTTTACGGCCACAGCCTGGAGAAGATTATTCCGAATTTTGCAGAAATTGCGCCCATCGAGAGAGTCGTCAAAAAGGAAAAGATCTCTCTGATGACAGAAGACGGATCCCTGGATATCGGATATCATTCCGCAAAGCTTTCCGCTGCTCCGGAATCCGCATCCTATACGGTTCTTCGGGCAAAGTTCGACCGGTGGCTTGCTGAACAGGCCGAGGAAGCCGGCGCGGAGATCATTCCGGGCATTGTGGTAGATAAGATTCTCGTGGAAGACGGGAAGGTGGTCGGCGTGGAAGCCACCGGTGAGGAAATGTACGCGGACTGCGTGATTCTCGCTGACGGCGTCAACTCCCTGCTGGCCCAGCAGCTGGGCATGAAAAAGGAACTGGAGCCGAACCAGGTGGCGGTCGGTGCCAAGATGGTCATCAAGCTGGGAGAGGACGTCATCAATCAGCGCTTTGGCCTGAACGGCAATGAGGGTATGGCATGGCTTTCTGCCGGTGCTCCCTCGGACGGAAACTTCGGCGGCGGACTTCTCTATACCAACAAGGATTCCGTCTCCGTCGGCATCGTGGCAACCCTGAGCGATATCGGCCATTCGGACCTTTCGGTTCCCCAGATGCTTGACCGGTTTATGGCCCATCCGTCCATCGCGCCCTATCTCGAGGGAGGCACTCCCATCGAGTACTCCGGCCATCTGGTTCCGGAGGAAGGCTACGGCATGATTCCGGAGCTGGTACGGGACGGCGTTCTGGTCACCGGTGATGCGGCAGG